>JAQVFD010000135.1 GCA_028697435.1 Clostridiaceae bacterium | reverse complement strand
ACGCTCTTCCGATCTTATGTCCAAAGGCCGGGAGGTAGTGGTATCCCGAGGGCAGCTTGTCGAAATAGGAGGCTCCTTCAGGGTACCTGACGTAATGAAGCAAAGCGGTGCTGTTTTAATTGAGGTGGGTACTACTAATAAGACAAACATTTCAGACTATGAAAGCGCGGTTAATGAGAACACAGCAGCTCTTATGAAGGTACATACAAGTAATTACAGGATACTTGGCTTCACAAGCCAGGTGGAGTCTGAGGAATTGGCGGTGCTGGGCAGAAAACTGGGGCTTCCTGTAATAGAAGACTTGGGAAGCGGACTTCTCATGGAGCTGACGGAGTATGGATTGCCCCATGAACCGACAGTGCAGCAGGCTGTCAAAGCGGGCATGGACGTGGTGACCTTCAGCGGAGATAAAATGCTTGGAGGACCTCAAGCCGGTATAATTGTAGGCAAAAGGGAATATATAGACAAAATGAAGAAGAATCCTCTTACAAGAGCAATACGTATTGACAAGCTTACTTTAGCTGCTCTTGAAGGGACTCTCAGACTCTATATGGATAAAGAGCTTGCTTTAATGGAAGTTCCGGTACTTAGAATGCTTACTTATGATGGCGAAGAGTTAAGTAAGAGAGCCAGACGTCTTGGAGTGCGGCTGAAGAAATCCATAGGAGATATGGCAGCAATAGGTATAGAGGATGAGTTTTCTGAGGTTGGCGGAGGGTCAATGCCTTTGCATAAAATGCCAACAAAGGTTATAGCGATAAAGCCGAAGACAGTATCCTTGATGGTATTGGAAGAAAAGCTAAGAGAATATAAAACTCCGGTGATAGCACGAATTGCAAAGGATAGGCTGATTCTTGACATCAGGACTATAATGGATGATGAGTATAAGGTTGTGGAAAGTGCAATGTTATGGGCGTTTGGAGGACTTTCCGGAAGCAATACTTGGAAAGGCGAGGGTAAAGCTTGAAGAATGTGATAATAGGGACAGCAGGTCATATAGACCATGGAAAGACTACTCTTATTAAAGCTTTGACAGGAAGGGATACGGACAGGCTGAGAGAAGAAAAAGAAAGAGGAATATCCATTGAACTGGGCTTTACATACTTTGATCTTCCAAGTGGGAGAAGAGCCGGGATTATTGACGTTCCCGGCCATGAGAGGTTTATCAAGAACATGCTTGCAGGCGCAGGAGGAATCGATGCAGTCATACTTGCAATAGCTGCGGACGAAGGGGTAATGCCTCAAACCAGAGAACATCTTAACATATTATCTCTTTTGCAGGTAAAGAAGGGTATTATAGCACTTACAAAAAAGGATATGGTAGACCAAGAGTGGCTGGAAATGATAACTGAACAGGTCAGGGAAGAGACATCGGACACTTTCCTTGAGAATGCGAAAATAATACCGGTATCATCAATTAACGGTGAGGGACTTCAGGAGCTTATTGCAGAAATAGATTCCTTGACTGAAACTGTGAAGGAAAAGGATTCCCGGGAAGTATTCAGACTTCCCGTTGACAGAGCCTTTACCATAACAGGTTTTGGTACGGTTGTGACAGGTACCCTTATTTCAGGGAGTATAAACGAGGGTGACAAAATAGAGATATATCCCCGAAAAACTGAGACAAGAGTACGTTCCATACAGGTGCATGAGAAAAATGTAAAGACTGCCTATGCAGGACAGCGAGTGGCTATAAATATCGCAAATATAAAACTTGATGAAATCCGGAGGGGAGATATTTTAGCACAACCAGGGCGGATGGAACCTACAATGATGCTGGATGCAAGGCTGGAAATACTGAAGAATGCGGATAAGATTATTGACAATAGAGATAGATTGAGATTTTATCATGGAACCTCTGAGATAATGTGCAGAGTAGTGCTTCTGGACCGGGAGGAGTTGAAGCCCGGAGAGGGTGCATTCGTGCAGTTGAGGCTGGAGGAGGATACTGCCTGCATGAAGGGGGATCGCTTTGTTATAAGGACGTATTCTCCAATGCTTACCATAGGAGGAGGGACAATATTGGAGCCCAATCCTCCCAAAAGAAAACGCTTCAAAGAGGAAGTAATAGATGAACTTAAGATTAAAGAGCAGGGAAATCCGGCTGAGATAGTTGAGAGATATCTGATACAGAACAGTGATAAATTTCCCGAGAAGAAAACGGTATTAAAAGCAACAGGAAACGTAACTCCCGAGCTTTATGATAAAATAGCTTCCGAGCTTCTGGAGAAACAGCTTATATTTGAGTTCAGACTTGGGGAAGAGACATATATGCTTCACGTAAAATATTTGAGGGATGTTGAGACAAAGCTTACAGAATTGCTAAAGTCATTTCACAAGCGAAACCCACTGAAAAGCGGAATATCAAAAGAGGAGCTTCGGACTAAGGTTTTCGAAAATATTAAGCCAAGATTGGCAGATATGGTTTTTGGATATTTTGAAGCTAATGGCATTATCAGACTTGAGAATCAGTATGCTTCACTAAGTGACTTTAAGGTGCAATTCAATAGGCAGCAAGAGCATATAAGGGACGTTATTTTGCAGGAATATAAAAAGAACCGGTTCAATCCACCCAGGCTTTTAGAGTTAGTTGAAGCAAATCGTTTTGACAGAAACCAATGTCAAGAGGTATTTAATGCCTTGATTGAAATGGGTGAACTTATGAAAATCGATGAAGATATTGCGTTTTTAAAGGATGCCTATGATGAAGCAGTGGTACTATTAAGGAAGTATATAAAAGAGCATGGTTCGATACAGCTTGGGCAATTCAGAGATTTGCTCGGTACAAGCAGAAAATATGCTATGGCGTTTTTGGAATATTTTGATCAGAATAAAATTACGAAGCGTGTTGGAGATAATAGGGTGTTATTTTAATCATTAAATATAATTGTGGGCTTCATCATAATCCTCAGCATAAATTAATGGGTTTATAGAATAATAATCATAATTTATGATTTAGAGGAGGCATTTTATGCCGTGGGTTATTAGCTTCGTTATATCATGGATTTTGTTTTTCGTACTGTCGGATAACAAGAATCTAAAAAAGTATATTTGGGGCGGAGTTTTGGCTGTGCTCTTGGCAAGTATTGTTGATTATGGAGGGCAAAAGCTGAGGCTGTATGCCTTTCATGAAATCATCATACCCTGGGCGACCTGTTCGGCTTTCTATAAATTTGGTCCCATCTTCACCATGGGGATTCTTTTCAGCCAGTATGTACCTAAGAGCAAGTGGCTTCAGACTGCTCACATAATAGCATGCTCAGCATTGTACATACTTCTTGAACTCATAATCATAAATACAGGAGTGGCTGAATATATCCATTGGAATACCCTTGCCAGCTTCTTTATAAATGTAGTAACCTTTGGTTCACTTACTTGGTTCACATTAGTATTTATACGACATGAACAAATTAACTATTGACTTGAAATGGTATCGGTGATATACTTATTTAATCGGTGATTTAACGATATTAAAACCATTTCCTATTATTTATCAGGAGAATGTATAATGTTTGAAAGTTGTTAAATCCTAATAAATAATAGGAGGTAATAGAATGGCTGATAAAAATTTGACTTGCAAGGATTGTGGAACAGTATTTGTATTCACAGAAGGCGAGCAGGCTTTTTACAAAGAGAAGGGTTTCGAAAACGAACCGCAGAGATGTCCAGATTGCAGAAAAGCAAAGAAAGCTCAGAATAACAGAAACAGAGATTTCAGAAGATAATATTGAATATAACGGTAAGGAATTTAAATTCCTTACCGTTTTTCATATAAGAAGAGTAATGCGACATAGCAATAAGTTTGCAGTCGCACTCACAGAGCAATAGGCTTGTATATCGACTCGCACGATATTAGCTTTGGACAGAATCAGAGCTTGATGCTTGAAAAACCCTAACGCACATAAACCCAACCTCCTATTGGTATGTGCTAGGTTTACATCACGTAAACCTTACGGATTTTTCTGCGCATCTTCACTGGATTCTGTTACCCAAAGGCTTCTAAGTGCTCGCTGCTATACAAGACCAGTGCTCTGTAATATGCATACAAGCTCTTACTTAGTAAGCATCTTGCTAAACACTACTCTATAACCCCGCAACCCCGTAACCTCGAGACCTCGCACCCGAAAGTTGTGACGCATTATTCTTCTATGACGACTTTTATTTACCAGAAGTATATGGAAATGTTATACTAATATAGATTCTTAAATAAGTATTGAAAGATGGGGGAATGAATGTGGGAAGAATACTGTTGGTCGAAGATGATTTAAGCTTGATTGAAGGCTTGAAATTCTCACTTTCCAAACATGATTTTGACGTGACCGTTGCAAGAACTGTGAAAGAGGCCCGGGAATTTTTCAGCCGGAATGAATACCAGTTGGTTATACTGGATTTGATGCTTCCTGATGGAAGTGGCTTTGATATATGCAAGAGTATAAGGCAGCTATCTGCTGTTCCGATTATTTTTCTGACAGCCTCCGATGAAGAAGTAAATATTGTAATGGGACTGGACTTGGGTGGAGATGATTATATATCCAAGCCCTTCAAGCTGAATGAATTAATATCCAGAATAAACGCCATATTGCGGCGCAGCAGTATAATGAGTAACAAGGCTGAACTAAACTCAAACGGGATTGTGGTTAAGCTTTTGGAAGGCAGGGCAATAAAAAATGGAAAGGACCTGGAGCTTACATCCGCTGAATATAAATTGCTGTGCCTGTTCATGAAAAATCCCAGGAGGGTGATGTCCAGGGACCTGATAGTGCAAAGCCTATGGGATTCCCATGAGAGCTTTATTGATGACAATACCCTGAATGTTTATATAAGCAGGCTGCGGGAGAAAATCGAAGAAAATCCGAAACAGCCTTCATTCCTGCTGACGTTAAGAGGAATGGGGTATAAATGGAATATAACAGAGGGATAAGCTATGAATTTATTGATTAATAAGAGCGCAAAAAGGCTTCTGGTTCATCTGGTACTGATTCTGATAATTGTAATTGCAGTTTTTCAGGCTGTTGCATATATAAACGCGCTCCATTTTAAAAACGCCATTATTGTACATGATTATGAGCTTGCCGGATACTTGGAGAAGGCATATCCTGAGCTTTCTTCGGAAATACGATCTGCTTTTGCAGCAGAAAAGTCCTCCGCTGATATTGAAGCAGGAAAAGCTTTACTTGAGCAATCCGGATACAAGCAAGGTGTGGAATTATTTTTGGTTCCGCAGGCAAACAGGTTTTATAGGATGAACATGGCAGTATATTTTGCTTTTAACGTTATTTCAGGAATAGCAGTTTTGTTTGCCGTCATTATATTTCTGGACTTGCATTATAAAACAATAGACCGGTACAGCGGCGATATAAATAGGATAATAAAGGGGCATGCTTCCGCGAGACTTGAGGACAGTGGCGAAGGCAGCCTGCCGAAGCTAGCTGCATCAATTAATGCCATGACCTCATCATTGTATGCGCATATTGAGAAGGAGAGGCAGAACAGGGCTTTTATGAAGGATATCTTGGAAAATGTCTCCCACCAGTTGAAAACGCCCCTATCAGCTCTTGGTATATATAATGAAATCATGAGGAATGAAAATGCACAAAATGAAGTAATTTCGAAATTCCTGGATAAAAGCGTCAGTGAACTTGAGCGCATGCATAATCTGATAGCCGGTCTTTTGAAGCTGGCCAGACTGGACGCGGGGATTATTGAGCTAAACAAGAAAAGCCATGCTTTAAAAGAAATCATTGAACAAGTAGCGGAAAGCTTTGAAGCCAGACTGCAAATAGAACACAAGTCCTTTGAGGTTAAGGCTGAGGACAGCATTTCATACAACTGCGACAGAGAGTGGATGCTTGAAGCCTTGAGCAACTTGTTCAAGAACGCAGTGGAGCATACTAACCCGGGAAACCATATCAAAATTCTCGCAGAAGAAACTCCTTTGATGGTAAAAGTTACAGTTGAAGATAATGGAGAAGGCATACACCCTGATGATATTAACCATATTTTTAAAAGGTTTTATAGAAGTAAGTTTTCTCAAAACAAGCAGGGAACCGGTATAGGACTTACTTTGGCTAAAACAATCATTGAAATGCATGACGGATTCATAACTGCAGAGAGTACAGCAGTAGTAGGCACAAAATTCGTTGTGCAGCTTACAAAATTGTAAGCTGCAGTAAATATTTGAGTAAGGTTGGTATGCTATTCTGTATTTGTTCTATGAACAAATGAGCAATTAAAGAGGTGCAGGAAATGGAAATATTAAGAGCGGAAAATCTGT
>JAQVFD010000134.1 GCA_028697435.1 Clostridiaceae bacterium | reverse complement strand
TTAAAGAGCTTCAATAGCTCATTTTTCGCTTCATCTATGTTTATACAGTCGGCCAGGTCAAATCCTCTTTCTCTAAGCATTTTTACAAGATATGTTACCTGAGGAACACCTAACCCGATCTTTTCCAGGGTTTCTGCTTCTCTAAAAACATTTCTCGGTGTATCGAAAAATGCTATTTTCCCTTTATTCATTACTAATACCTTGTCCACTAAGTTAGCTATGTCCTCCATACTGTGTGATACCAACACCACTGTTATTTTCTGCTTCTCATGAAGTGTCCTGAATCCGCGAAGTATCTCATCCCTTCCCTTAGGGTCCAATCCTGCGGCAGGTTCATCCAATATCAGCACTTTAGGTTCCATGGCCAACACTCCCGCTATTGCAACCCTTCTCTTTTGGCCTCCGCTGAGTTCAAAGGGTGATACGTTGCTTGTGCTGTCAAAATCCAGCCCTACAAGCTCAATTGCTTTGCGTACTCTTCCCTCAATCTCATCTTCACTTAAGCCTAAGTTACGAGGACCAAAAGCTACATCCTTATACACTGTCTCCTCAAAAAGCTGATACTCCGGATACTGAAAGACCAGGCCGACTTTCTGCCTGATTTTCTTCATCTGTACATCCTTGGATCCCAATTCAGCCCCATCGATAAATACTTTTCCGCTGCTTGGCTTCAATAGTCCGTTTAAATGCTGTATAAGAGTTGATTTCCCTGAGCCTGTGTGCCCAATGATGCCTATGAATTCCCCATCTTGAATCTCAAAGCTGATATTGTCAATTGCTACATGTTCAAATACGGAGTCTTTCATATATGTATGGGTAAGGTTCTCTACTTTAACCGGCATAGCTCCACCACCATTTCTTCTACAGTCAGAATATCAGGAGGAAGAGTAAGGCCCTCCCTGCTCAGCCTGTGACTCAATTCGGTAACCTGTGGTACATCAAGTCCTGCATTCTTAACAGTTTCTACTTCCTTGAACACTTCCTTGGGCTTTCCCTCCATAATGATCTTGCCGTTTTTCATAACATATATCCTGCCTGCTTTAATAGCTTCGTCCATATAATGAGTAATTAGGACAATGGTAATCCCTTCCTCCTCATTTAGCTTCATGATTGTATTCAACACTTCTCTTCTGCCTATCGGATCAAGAAGTGCAGTAGGCTCGTCAAGTATAATACACTCAGGCTTCATAGCAATAATACCTGCAATTGCTACTCTCTGCTTCTGCCCCCCTGATAGAAGGTGAGGACTGTGTTTGGCATATTCAATCATATCTACCGTCTTTATTGAATTATCTACTCTTTCTCTTATTTCTGCAGGCGGAATCCCAAGATTTTCAGGCCCGAAGGCCACATCCTCCTCAACTATGGTAGCTACTATCTGGTTGTCAGGGTTCTGAAATACCATCCCTGCAGTCTGCCTGATATTCCATAACAGACTTTCATCTTTAGTATCCATTCCCTTTACATAAACAGTCCCAACCCCAGGCAGCAGCAAAGCATTAAAGTGTTTTGCCAGGGTAGATTTTCCCGACCCATTATGTCCAAGTATAGCTACAAACTCACCTTTGGAAATATTAATATTTATATCGTCCAAAGCCAAGCTAATGCCTCCGCTTTGGGTGCTGTATTCAAATCTTACGTTCTCAGCTTTAATCATATTTATTTCTCCTCATAGGCTCTTTACATGCCCATGCATATAGATATTCTTCTAAGCCCATCCCAAGCCCTTGCGCCTGCGTTTTGCGAGCAAAACGCTGCTAATAGCAAAACGGGACTAAGCAGTCACTTAATCCCTAATAATTCGATATGCTTTGCGCTTCTACACCAGTTCTAATACAACTACTTCTGCTGCATCACCACGTCTCGGAGCAACCTTTGCTATCCTTGTATATCCGCCGTTTCTCTCCTTGTACTTTGGTGCTATCTCATCAAAGAGCTTTTTTACAACATCTTCTTTTGTTATATATTCCAAGGCTTGACGTTTCGCATGCAAGTCGCCGCGCTTGCCAAGAGTAATCATCTTTTCGGCAATGCTTTGGGTTTCCTTCGCCCTGGTCACAGTAGTCATCATTTTCCCGTGCTCAAGAAAAGAAGTAACCATGTTCCTGAGCATGGCTTTTCTATGGTCTGAAGTGCGTCCCAACTTTCTGTATCCAGCCATTGCAATACCTCCTTTTGTTTTTACTGTTAATCTATATCTATGCTGAATTATCTAATCCTCGTTCATTTTTAAGCTCAATCCGAGGGCTTCAAGCTTCTGCTGTACTTCTTCCAGTGATTTCTTGCCTAAGTTTCTCACCTTCATCATATCTTCCTCTGTTCTCTGGGTCAATTCTTCAACTGTATTTATACCGGCTCGCTTGAGGCAGTTAAAGGATCTGACTGATAAATCCAGTTCTTCAATGGTCATTTCAAGAACCTTTTCTTTCTTGTCTTCTTCTTTCTCTACCATTATTTCAACATTGCCAACATGCTCAGTCAAGGTTATGAATAACTTCAAATGCTCGCTGAGAATTTTGGCGCCAAAGCTTATTGCTTCATCCGGTTTGATTGTCCCGTCTGTCCAAACTTCCAGCACCAATTTGTCAAAATCAGTTACCTGTCCGACTCTTGTATTCTCTACCAGATAGTTGACGTTTCTGACCGGTGTGAAAATCGAATCTATTGGAATTATTCCAATTGGCTGTCCCTGCTGCTTGTTCTTCTCCGATGTCTGATATCCTCTGCCCATTTCTACAGTCATTTCCATATACAACCTATGACCTTCATCCAGTTTTGCTATGTGAAGATCTTTATTAATAATCTCAATATCGGCATCGCATATGATATCGGAAGCTAATATTTCCTTTTCACCCTGCACATCTATTTTTATAATCTTGGTATTTTCCCCGTGCATTTTAAGCGCAAGATTCTTAATGTTCAATATTATTTCTGTCACATCTTCCGCTACACCGGGAATTGTTGAAAACTCATGAAGCACTCCGTCAATCTTAATGGAAGTTACAGCGACTCCCGGAAGTGATGATATTAATATCCTTCTTAAAGAGTTTCCAAGGGTAGTACCATAACCCCTTTCAAGGGGCTCCACTACGAACTTTCCAAAAGTAAAATCCTCTGACATTTCGATACATTCAACTTTTGGCTTTTCTATTTCAATCATCCAACAAAACCCTCCTTTTATCTATAGCTTTTATTATTTTGAGGGCAACTAATTACTATAGCTTATCAATATTTATCCAACTGTCCAACTATATATTATCTTGAATAGAACTCAACAATTTGATGCTCTTCTATCGGAAGATCAATATCCTCTCTAACAGGTAAAGCAACTATTCTTCCTTCCATCATTTCCGCATTTATTGATAACCATTGCGGGGCAGTCTTTCCTGCTGCATTTTCTGCAAGTTCCTTGAACTTATCAGTGCTTTTGCTCCCGGGTTTTACAGCTATCAGATCGTTAAGACCTGTCTGATAGGATGGAATATCTACCTTCCTGCCGTTAACTGTAAAATGGCCATGTCTAACCAATTGTCTGGCTTCGGCTCTTGATTCACCGAATCCCATTCTGTAAGCCACATTGTCAAGTCTGAGCTCAAGAAGTCTCAAAAGGTTCTCACCTGTTACACCCTTCTGTCTTTCAGCTTCAACAAAATAGTCTCTGAATTGCTTCTCAAGTATTCCGTATATTCTTCTTACTTTTTGTTTTTCTCTAAGCTGTATTCCATACTCTGACACCTTTTTCCTGCCCTGTCCGTGCTGACCCGGAGCGTATGCCCTTCTTGAAATAGCGCATTTATCCGTATAACAGCGGTCACCCTTCAAATACAGCTTGGATCCTTCTCTTCTGCAAAGCCTGCACTTAGCGTCTGTATATCTTGCCATCTATCACACCTCCTCAATTACTATACTCTTCTGCGTTTTGGCGGTCTGCAACCGTTGTGAGGTATAGGAGTAACATCTTTTATAAGGCTGACTTCCAGTCCTGCAGCCTGAAGTGATCTTATAGCCGCTTCCCTGCCTGCGCCAGGTCCTTTTACAAATACCTCTATTGTCTTAAGACCATGTTCCATTGCACCTTTTGCAGCAACTTCAGCCGCCATTTGTGCAGCAAAGGGTGTGCTCTTCTTTGATCCTCTAAAACCAAGTGAACCGGCACTGGACCAAGACAGTGCATTCCCAGTTGCATCTGTCAGAGTTACTAATGTATTGTTAAAAGTAGACTGTATATGTGCAGCGCCTCTTTCAACATTTTTTCTTTCTTTTCTTCTTCTAACTTTCTTAGCCTTTGGCTTTGTTACCATTAAAGCAAACCTCCTTATTTACCGATTAGTTTGCAAGAACATGCTACTTTCTTCTTACGCCGACAGTTCTCTTCGGACCTTTCCTTGTTCTTGCATTTGTCTTCGTTCTTTGCCCTCTTACAGGCATGCCTCTTCTGTGACGTAATCCTCTGTAACATCCTATTTCCATTAATCTCTTAATATTTAAAGCTACGTCTCTCTTAAGGTCACCTTCAACCTTAACGCTTCTATCAATTACTTCCCTTAATCTACCTATTTCGGCTTCAGTAAGGTCCTTTATCCTTGTATCAGGACTTACGCCTGCTTCTGCCAAAATTCTGTTTGATGTTGCTCTTCCAATACCAAATATATATGTGAGACCAATTTCTGCTCTTTTATCACGCGGTAAGTCAACACCGGCAATTCTCGCCATTAGTACTTGCACCTCCTAAATGCTTTTTGTTTATTCTAAAATCAATCTGGAACACCTGTATTATAACAGGCCAGCCGCGTCCCCTTAATTGGTTTTAACCCTGTTTTTGTTTGTGTTTAGGATTTTCACAGATTATCATTACTTTGCCTTTTCTTCTGATTATCTTACATTTTTCGCATATAGGCCTTACTGATGGTCTAACTTTCATCTTAAACCCTCCCTGTATCATTTACCTCGCCATGTGATCCTGCCTCTGGTAAGATCATAAGGCGACAACTCTATTGTAACTTTATCTCCCGGCAAAATCTTAATGAAATTCATTCTGAGCTTACCGGATATATGTGCCAATATTCTATGACCGTTTTCAAGTTCTACCTGAAACATTGCATTTGGTAATGCTTCAACGACTTTTCCTTCTACCTCTATTACATCCTGCTTTGACATAAGGTAATCAAACCTCCCGTTCCCGATATCAATCAATAGATTTTAACAGTTTCCTGATTTCGCTGTTAATAAGTTTTTCGCCGGATTCCAGTTTGTCTTTAATATCTTCGGCAACATGATTCAGCTTTTTTAGATGCTTTACTTTCTTTAACTTAGGCTTCTCTGCTTTTCTTATGTCCCCATCAGAAATATAGACATACTTTTCATCAATTATACACAAAACAACGAATTTGCAGCCTTTATCCCGTCCTGCGGTTGATATTACTATCTGTCCTAAGCTTATATCCTGCATATATTCACCTTCCGACATACTATCAAAGTGTCAGTATCTCAGGTTTGTCATTTGTAATAACAATCGTATTCTCATAGTGGGCTGATGGTTTTCCATCAACTGTAACGACAGTCCAACCGTCCTTAAGAACCTTTACTGCATATTTGCCCTGGTTTACCATAGGCTCAATTGCAAGTGTCATACCGGCCACTAGTCTGGGACCCTTGTGGGGCAACCCGTAATTAGGTATCTGCGGATCTTCATGCATGTTTTTCCCAATTCCATGGCCGACAAAATCTCTTACTACTGAAAATCCGTTTGACTCCACATACTTTTGTATGCTATGGGAAATATCAGACAACCGGTTACCGGGCAGAGCGTTTTCAATCCCTTTAAAAAAGCTTTCTTCGGTTACCCTTAAAAGTCTTTCCGTTTCCCGGTCAATATTCCCTATCCCGTAAGACCTGGCTGCATCCCCAAAATACCCGTCATATACGGCTCCAATATCGATGCCTATTATATCTCCGTCCTTTAATGCTATAGGTCCCGGTATCCCATGTACGACCTGCTCATTTATTGATGAACATATGCTGGAGGGAAATCCGTTATAATCTTTGAATGCAGGTATTGCTCCACATTTTATTATGTATGCTTCTGCAATTGCATCAAGTTCCAATGTAGTAATACCCGGTTTAATTGCCTCTCTTAAAAGCTCATGGGTCTCAGCAACTATTCTGCCTGCGATTCGCATCAGTTCAATTTCTCTGGGAGACTTTATACTAATCATTTATATCTCCCCAATGCTTCACTGATGTCTTTATATACTCTATCGGCAGATTGCTCACCATTCACTGAAATCAGAATCCCTTTCCCTTTGTAATAATCTATAAGAGGGA
>JAQVFD010000133.1 GCA_028697435.1 Clostridiaceae bacterium | reverse complement strand
CATCTCGTTTTTTGAAAGAACTTCGACTATCTTTTTTAAGTCTTCACCCGGGGCATATTTATCTTTAATATACTCCAGCTTCTTTTCAGCTCTGCCAAGTGCTTTGTTTATTTCTTTTTCATCCTTGGCTGTCTTAAGCTCTTGCTTCAGCTCTGAAAGCTTTTGCTTCAGCTCCTTTTTCTGCTCTTCAGATAACTTCGGATTGTTTTTAACCTTCTCAACCAGCTTGTCTGCTTTTTTCTGCTGTTCGGTTATTTTTTCTTTCAGGCTGTGAAGCTCTTCTGCTCTTCCTTCCATAGGATTCGGTATAAATCCGGAAAGTGCCACAGCTGCTGTTAATATTAGACATATTAATAAATAACTCTTGTTTGGCTTAAGAGGTATTTTCTTTTTATAATCCACATTTTTAAGATGTACCAGTGCATCATTCTTTTCAAGTACCGCAAAGGCGGATTGGCTGCCGATAAGCTCAAGGGCAGTCACTGTCCTCTCCTGAAGTCCAAGAGAGTCTGCTTTTAATGCGGCATAATCATTCGTGGGAGTCTTGAAAGAAGAGTATAAAAATGCAGCCAACACAGCCCCTCCCACTACCTTGAGTATCGTAAGATATACGTTGTAGATGGGAACAAATCTTGCGGCAACAGCCACGCATATACCAAGACATAGTGCCACTGCAAGCCCAAATATCATGCTATTTATTATTGAGACGGTATGCAGTCTGTCTCTTATACGTCGGATTATTTTTATCAGTTCCCTGTCAATAGAACTCACAACTTTCACCTCCATCCCGAAGCGCCTTAGCACCTAATCTTTATTTTTTATCTTTCTCTTGATTCTTACTGTATCAAATAAGCTCTTCCTTACAGGGTTTATTCTTGCAGCTGACATTATTAACAGCACTACCGACAATACCACATCAAATATTATATTTCCAAGCCAAGGACTTATTGCATTCGCAGCATTGGAATTCTGACCGGAACCTGCGGAAAGCCCTAAAAAGGCATTAATGCCTCCATAATACCCGAATTGCTCTGCCAGCAGCGAACCGAATCCTGCCAAGGGATTTGAATACAATATCGGCAGAAACTTCTGATAATCCCAATTATAAAAAATCCTGATATAGAATACTCCTATGAATATGGTTCCAAAGGCCAGGAATGCCAAGGTACCATACGTAAAAACCGTTGATGCTGTTGTTCTTTTCAGATGTGTGGAGAAAAATATTCCAATAGAGCCTATGGTCACTGCTGTCACAATATAAAAACCGAAAAGCTGCATTATCTCCTTTGCTGATATTCCTCCGAACAGAAATACCATGGAAAAAAGCGGGAATGAAGCAATGATAAGCAATAGGGTCTGACCGGTAGATGCAATAAGCTTTCCGGTTATTATTGAAATAGGTCTAAGCCTTGTACACAGTACCAAATCAAGTGTCTGTTTCTCCCGTTCTCCCGATATGGCCCCTGCCGTAAGTGCAGGGACAATAAACATTATCAGTATGAACTGTATCACTGCAAGACCCGTATATGCTCCTATGGAAACCTGGGGATCAATGCTTGAAGTATAGAGATCCGTGAATACGGTATAGATTATAAAAACCGCTACAGCAGTAAGCACCAAGAGATACAATGCAATTATTCCCGCTGCCTTCCAGCCTCGCATTCTTACCTTCAATTCCTTTAAAAATACGGGATTTATATTCATTGCTCTTCATCCCCCTTTGTGACCTTCATAAATACATCCTCCAAATTACCGTCCATTGGTGCGAAGGATACAACAGGTATTCCCCTGCTTATCAAATCAGATAGTACCCTGCTCATCTCTTCCTCTCCGCCTCCGAAGCCTGCCTGTATTGTATTTTCGCCGGTCAACAGCTTGTCGACAAATGGATACTCTTTAAGAATCATCACCGCATCATCAAGCCTGTCTCTGACCTTTATCCTGACAATCTTCTTATTATAAACCTGCTGCATTATCTCTGCATTACTACCGCTTATCACCATTCTGCCCTTGTCGATGATTCCTATGCTGGTGCAAAGCTCCGCTAGCTCCGGCAGTATATGAGAACTTATAATTATCGTCTTTCCCATACCCTTCAGATTCTTCAATATTTCCTTCATTTCAAACCTTGCTCTGGGATCCATGCCGGAAGCAGGTTCGTCAAGCACAAGGAGCCTGGGGTTGTGAACCAGGCTGCGCGCTAAGCACAGACGCTGTTTCATACCTCTCGAAAGGCTGTCTACATATGCTTCTCTTTTGCTAACGAGATCTACAAGTTCCAATAGATCATTGGTTATTCTCTTCCTCTCCTGACCTTTTATGTTATATATTGATGCGTAAAACTCTAAATACTCATTAACTTTTAAGTCATCATATACTCCGAAGAAATCAGGCATGTAGCCAATCTTCTCCTTTATTCCTTTAATGTTTTGCAGAATGTCCGTACCATCCAGGGTTATTTCTCCGGAGGTAGCTCTCAAGAGTCCGCATACTATCTTCATTGTAGTAGTCTTTCCTGCTCCATTGGGACCTACGAAACCGAATATTTCTCCCTCCGGTATCTCCAGATTTAAATCTGAAACTGCTTGAAATCTTCCGTATTTCTTGTTCAAATTTCTAATAGAAAGCATTATCTGACACTTCCCTTCACAGCAATCTGAGGAAGCTGAACATTGTCATCATCCACTTCTATTTTAATCTTCAGTATGTTACTGTTGTCTACATATTTCCTTAAAAGCTCACCATCCATGTAGTAGCTTTTGTAGTCCCCCTCAACCCAGTCCTTTTTTTCGTTATCCCATAAGTACTGCTTTACACGCTGAGCATTCCCTGCCGTGAAATGTATCCTGATTTCCTCCGGCCTGATATTGTCAATTGAATAATGCACCTCAAAGGAACCTCTTCCATAAAACATCTTTCCATACTCATCATAATTACCATTATTCATATTGTTAACTATGGTAGGTCTCAAAAAGCCAAGAGGATATTCTACATTATTTCCGTCCCTGTAGCTCAAATTTGCCTTAGAGGTAATAAAGGTTTTTTCGTACTTCTTTGTCTCCTCGCCATTTACCAGCAAACCTTTAGCTGCAGGAGTGCTGCTCCAGGCCAAAAGCTGCGATTCATAACCCTGGTATGTATCATTCATTAACCCATACTCCAGCACTTGCCTTTTTTGAAGATTCAGCCTGAATTCCGCCATCTGCTCAGGAGTAAGCCTGCTATTACGGTTAATTCGATTAGGACCGG
This sequence comes from Clostridiaceae bacterium, assembly GCA_028697435.1. Taxonomy (GTDB): domain Bacteria; phylum Bacillota; class Clostridia; order Lutisporales; family Lutisporaceae; genus BRH-c25. The sequence goes on along the minus strand of JAQVFD010000133.1, from coordinate 3,075 downwards.
AGTAGGGATCCTTGTATATTGCATTTATAAGTTCATATCTTTGTCCGAAGTAGCTGCTGGGTTTTACATCGATTTGCTTTGTTTCACCATTTTTTATGGGTCCTACATCTGCATATTGGGTTTGAGTAATTATATAACATTCGTCCAGGTCAAAGCCTGAAGTATTTTTTATCGTCCCTGCAAAGGAGCCTTTTGCATAATTCAGATTACTTTCCAATTTGCCGGAAAATTCTTCCCCGGTTTCCATGGCAATTGTCTGCATACTCCATACACCACTTTTATAAAACTCCAGCACTGTCTTAGGGGCAAGGGTAATCTTTGAATCTATTCGTCTTGATGTATTCTCGCCATTAACAGGCCCTCTGTAATAATTGTTGTTCATTCTGAGAAGACTGATGCCAAAATCACCTGCTGCTTCAATCCTAATATTGTCTTTATTGGGAGTAAAAACTCCCGCATAAACCTTGGGACTTATAATTCCGCTGTTATCAATGTCCACCAGCGATATGACATTTGTGACGGGTCCTGTCAGCCTGGTTCCCGCACCGGTAAGATATACAACTCCCGAAAACACTATTGAAAGTAAAGGTACGGTCACCCACATAAGCTCCCGTTTATCCATACGCTTCAATATCAGATAGCTTATGGGGGCTGCTAAAAGTATATATGCAATATATATGAACACCATGTGGGAAGTCTTGGGCATAGGAAGCTCCGGTATATTCCTGAGTGCATTGTCTATAGAATATAAATTATCCCCTGCCATTATAGTTTTCTGATATATATCATTAAAATAGTACTGCGGCATAACAGCTACGATTGCTTTATCCGCAAAGGTACTATTCCCAATCCATGTGGAAAGAGGCTCCATTCCAAAGTCAAAGGAGGCTACTCCAATCACACCCTTGCCTATCTCGATCTTCTGCAGTAATACAAAACCATCGTCTTTCATCACAGGTATGCTATTATCCATTGTTATATCCAATACACTGAGGTCCATTTCCTCTTCAGTCTTGCTTCCTGCCATTTCGTTGAGGCTTGAAGTTCTACGTATACTCACTTCCCCTACCTCTCCCGTGATAAAATCATCCTTAAAAACTGCCAGGGTCTTATTCTGTGAAGGACCGGTTCCAATAATAAGCATTCCGCCCTCAGCAACCCACTTTTTCAATGTTCTATATTGAGCCGGGCTGAGTCTGGATGTATCATAATTGTTAACAACTACTACATTAAAAGTCTTCAGCGCCTCAATATCCTCCGGAAAATTGTTCTCATCCAGTTTTATGTTTTTCGTACTGAAACTGCCGGGGTTTTTTATGGTTACCTTATTTATGTACCTTACACTGTCAAAATCGTCGCTGAGTATCCCTATTGCATAGGTATCAGTACTTGAACCGGGATCTATCCTGAAGGTTTTTGTTCTGATAATGTTGTCTCCCTCTGATAGATTTACGTTAACCTTGGTGTTAAATACATTCATAGGAACATTCATTAAGAACTTTTTAACAGAACCCTTAGGTAAACTCACATTGATTGCATATAGCGTTATACTGTCAGATTGGTTGGGCATTTCCAGCTGCAGCTCGCCGTTAATATCCCGAAAATTGTTTTCTATCTCAAAATAAACCGGCGTAGTATAGCCGATTTTATAGAACTTGTCAAAGCCTACTTTCATATTGATAATTATTGAATCATCTGTCGCGGCACTTACATCCGACTGTCCCAAGTATCCTAAAATCATCGCAAGCATCAGGATAATTGCCGCTGTTACTCTAAATCCTTTTCTCAATGTTTAACCTCCACTTTTCCCTTTTGTTGTGTACATTCTTACCCATTAATATAGACGTAATACATAAGGCAAATGTTCCTTTAGTCGCTAGTCACGAGTCGCTAGTCACGAGAATTAGGGTAGGGCTTCGAAGCCCTGTTTATGTCATACTGAGCATAGCGAAGTATCTTAAGATTCTTCACTGCGTTCAGAATGACAACAAACCATCCCCGTGTCTCGTGACTATCTACTTATATTTAAAGCTGATTTTCGTATTTTTAAGCCTTATATATCTTTTCAGCCTGCCGGAGATTTCCTGTCTGGAGAAGAAGAATAATGAAAATACCTCCCATAAAAATACCCAGCCTCCAATAGTAAACCCCTCTATCAATATAGCAGTATAAAAGCTTGGCTCCACTTGCTGTCCTGATAAATATCCCACAGATAAGAAAGCAATAGCCATTATAATATAAAGAATTATCTTGTCTCTGACCTGCTTCAGCTCTTTTTTGATAAAGTGAACAGAATAGTCAAAGTAATTCTTAATTCCCACCCTTGAGAGATTTTCTTTTTCCTGGTCATATTGGTCTTCGGGCAGATAAAACAATAACTCCAAAGAAAATTCCAGTGGAATATCAGAATCACATTCTTCCAAAAAACTAACCAAATCAGGATCAAGGTCTCTTCTCTTGATTGGAGAAGGATCCCAGCCATTAAAAATCTCGTTATAATCAATCAACGAGACCTCAATAATATATGCGTTTGTCTCCGGATTCATTTTATATATCTGTTTCAGATAGTTTTTCTTTTTCTTGAACATGTTGGCCTCCGCATCTGTAACAAGTATCTTAATATATATATATATATACTATCCCAATTATTGGCTTTTGTAAACTTTCCGTGATGCCAAGCACTCCATATTCTGCTAAAATGATAATATATATGTTACGAAAACGGAGGGATTATAAATGGATGTTGACAGAATGAAAAGTTTGTTGATGGAGCTTTGCAGTGTCCCAAGCATATCAGAGACACCCGGGGAAATAGAAATGGCAGAAAAGATCTATGAAATAATCATGAGAATGGATTACTTTAAAAACAATCCCAATAATACATGTATGAACCCCATTAAGAATGATCCCTTCGGAAGGTACTATGTACATGCTTTGATGGAGGGTGAATCTGGGTGTAAAAAGACTGTGGTTCTGCTCAGTCACTTTGATGTTGTGAATGCAGAAGATTATGGCGCTTATAAGGAATATGCGTTTAAGCCTTTGGAATATACCGAGCTTCTGAAAAAAGGCAGC
>JAQVFD010000132.1 GCA_028697435.1 Clostridiaceae bacterium | reverse complement strand
GGAGCTTTGCAGTGTCCCAAGCATATCAGAGACACCCGGGGAAATAGAAATGGCAGAAAAGATCTATGAAATAATCATGAGAATGGATTACTTTAAAAACAATCCCAATAATACATGTATTAACCCCATTAAGAATGATCCCTTCGGAAGGTACTATGTACATGCTTTGATGGAGGGTGAATCCGGGAGTAAAAAAACTGTGGTTCTGCTCAGCCACTTTGATGTTGTAAATGCAGAAGATTATGGCGCTTATAAGGAATATGCGTTTAAGCCTTTGGAATATACCGAGCTTCTGAAAAAAGGCAGCGGCATCAGTCTCTCAAAGGAAGCTGAAATAGACCTTGCCTCGGGGGATTATATTTTCGGTCGTGGAATAATGGATATGAAGTACGGATTAGCTCTTGATGTCGAAATTATGTACCAGATGGAAAATAATTTGGACCATTTCCCGGGAAATATCCTATTGCTGTCGGTTCCTGACGAAGAAAACAATTCTGCAGGAATGTTGGCTGCTGTTGATATGCTGGCAAAATTGAAAAGAGAAAAAGGATTGGAATATGTATGCTGCATAGTGTCAGAACCCCATTTCCCCAAATATCCGGGAGATGACAACAAGTACATATATACAGGGGCTGTCGGTAAATTACTTCCCGTATTTTATTGTGTAGGTAAGGAGACCCATGCGGGAGATCCTTTTTCCGGCTTTAACCCGAACCTTTTGACAGCTAAGATAATAGATCAGATAGAATTGAATCCGGAGCTTTCAGATTCGGTAGGAAGCTACAGAGTGCCTGCCCCGGTATGTCTGAAACAGTCTGATACAAAGAGCTCTTATTCTGTATCAACTCCGGCAGCAGCCTACGCTTATTTCAATTTTATAACCATAACTTCTTCACCTGATGAGGTGCTTGAAAAGTTGAAAAACATTGGTGAAAAAGCATTTAGAGAAGTGCTTCAGAGCATAGAAAACAAAGCTGACCGGCTTCAAGTTCTCACAGGCAGTAAACCGAAGCTTCCGTCAATAAAACCTATGGTTATTACCTTTCGGGAGCTTTATCAGATGTGCCTTGAAGTTAGAGGAAAAGAGTTCGATGAGCATATGACATCTTTTGTGAAGGAATCTCCGGAACTTGACTTAAGGGAGCTGTCCGTTGAAATAGTCAGAGAGACACACAAATTCTGCCCCTATCGGAATCCTATGATAGTACTGTTCCTTTCGCCCCCCTATTACCCCCACTCGGGAGCAAGCAGGCATGATGACAAAATCGCAGATATAACAGAAAAAATCATTAAAGAGGCAAACTTAAGATATGGAGAGATTTTATCTCAGGAGCCCTTTTTCCCGGGCTTATCAGATATGAGCTACTTAGGACTGCCTGACAATATTGATATTGAAAGCTTAAAGGCAAATCTTCCTCTATGGGGAGACAAATACACAATTCCCTTAGATGCAATAGCCAATCTCAATATACCATTTATGAATATCGGTCCTTGGGGAAAGGATGCACACAAATACACTGAAAGGATAAATATCTCTTATTCTTTTGAGATAGCTTCAAAGCTTGTTTTTGAAGCAGTATTGTCAGCCCTTGATGCAAACCCTGAAGACTATGGGATATGATAAGTATCATATCCCATTTTCCAACATGAATATTTTCCAGCGGCCAAAGGTCTTAATGTAATGTATATACCATATCTGCGGTTCCTCTTCCCCTTCTATAAAGACTTCTACTCCTGAGGTTATCGTTCCATCCTCTTCTGTTACATGCCAGCACTGCCTTACCATCAATAGTTCTCTGTCGGTTGCCATATATCCTTCCACATGCATATCCTTTGAAGCATACCTTATATAACCGGAATTGTCCTCAGAAACCACATACACCGTATCCTTGCTCAGCATATCCTCAACCTTTACCTTATCTCTTTCAAAAGCTGCGCGTACAAATTCGCAGGACTTTGAAGCAATGAACTCGTCTAATTCATCAATATTCATCACTTCAGTATTTTCTTGTTCCTTATCATTTACTCTCTCCCCGAATTTAATCAACGCTCCCCCCAGACAAAAATCAGTAATTGCAATAACAAAAAGCATAGTAGCAAAATATTGTAACCATCTCTTCAACATGTTCACCCCAATTTTTGAAACTCATTATGACAAAATCCCTATATTTGCAACATTTCATTTAATGCAAATATTATAGGTTATGTCACGGTTGAAGTTATTATTTGCCACCCTGCTCAATATAATACTGTTTATATTATTGCTTTAATATACCTCTTATCATTATCTCGGGACAAATCAATGAATTCTTCTCCTGACCTAACTATAGGCTGCCATATCCTGTTAGGATTTATGAACACAACCTCACACATTTCACCGCTATTAAGCTCAACAAAATCATTAACATAAGAGTTGGCTATATTCTTAAGAAACACTGTCAGCACCCTTGTATCCAACTTTCCAAAGGTCTGTATTTCAAAATTCCTGATTACCTCAAAGGGGCACATTCTATTCCTGTAAGACCTATTGGAAGTCATTGCATCATATATATCGGCTATCGCAACTATTTTGGGAAACAAGGGTATGCTTTCATCCAATGAACCTATGGGATATCCCGAACCGTCGATTTTCTCATGATGCATCAATACCGAATATTTCATGTTTATTGTAGCATCTTTTATGCTATCCATCATCATGTACCCCAAAACAGTATGTTTCTTTACTTCTTCAAATTCACTATTCGTAAGCTTGCCGGGCTTCTGAAGCAGCCCTTGGGGTATCCTTGTCTTCCCTATATCATGGAGCAGCCCTGCTGTTGCAAGCTCATCAGTCTCTTCATCACTTAGATTCATCCACTTTGCTATTATTATTGACATAAGTGATACATTCAGTGAATGAGAATATGTATAATCATCCAAAGGTCTTGCCAGATGAAGATAGTTAATGACTTCACTAACAGTACTGAATTCCTTAATAATATGTTTACTAATCTGGCTGACGGTCTGTACGTCTACCGCAACGCCTCTTCCAATCTCTTTAATAATATGGGTTACTTCATCCACCTTAGTCTCATATTTTTCTTTAAAAGCTTTTATTTTGCCATAGTCATAGACGCTGGGTATATCTTCTTCCTGAACTGCATACAAACTGTCATTTTCGGTGAGTTTGACTCTGATTTTATCTATACCGTTTACAAGAACTTTCTCTATTTGCCATCGGTCCAATAGTGTATCCCTGTTAAGAATCAATACGCCCAAAGAATTAAATACATCTTCATGTACTGTCATTCCGGGTTTTAAAACACCCGATGGAAGATTTATCACTTTCATAGTCCTCACCTCCACTGAAAGAAGACACAAATAAAAAATACTAATAATAGAATATCCTGGGACTATATTATACCATTTATTTTTACCAAAATATACAATATTCCTTAAATAATAGTGATTTTTACTCTGTTGTTGTATAATATACAGTAGAAATTATTGGTGTAGGTGATGTTATGACAGTAAGCTATAGAATGTTGAAAGGTTATGCTGACACCTGTTTTGTCGAAAAGAAATCAAGGTTTATTACATATGCTCAGCCGGTGTATTCAGAAGAAGATGCACTGCAATTCTTGGGAAGCATTAGAAAAAAACATTACGATGCAACCCACAACTGCTACGCCTATATCCTTGGAGAATCAATGACTATACAGCGTTCCAGCGACGATGGGGAACCCTCGGGAACTGCAGGTGTACCTATTCTTGAAGTTCTTAAAAAGGAGAATCTCACCAACTCAATAATAGTTGTCACCAGATACTTCGGGGGAATAATGCTCGGAGCCGGAGGGCTTATAAGAGCATATACCGAAGGAGCCTCCAATGGTGTTAAAGTCGCCGGCACTGTTAGAGTACAACCTTTTGCGGCATATCATCTGAAAATGGATTATAGCTATTTAAGTAAGCTGCAATATGAAATGCCGAAAAAGAACTACATAATAGAAAGCATAGAATATCTTGAGAATGTGACAATGAAGGTTCTTATAGCATCGGAGTTTGAAGATGCTTTTATAAAGGATATCGCCCAATGGACCAACGGTGGCATTTTGGCAGAATCCCTCGGCGAACAAATGCTCAAGGTAGATGAAGAAACATGCAGATTGTAACTTCACCGGTCATCAGATCTTTCCCTAACGCCTTCCCTCTCATTCTCATCTCCGAATATACAGGTTCTGTTCCTGCCTGAGTTCTTTGCTTTATACAATGCCTTATCAGCAGACTCTATAAGCTTGTCTATGCTATTACCGTGAATAGGATATGCAGCTATCCCTAGACTGCAGGTTATTTTCGGAGGATCTTCATTGTTAATAGCGGCTAATGACAGCTGTTCCACCTTTTTTCTGAGCTTTTCCGCAACCCTATATGCTCCGCGCAGGTCAGTCCGTGGCAGTACAACCACGAATTCCTCCCCTCCATACCTTGACACAACATCCCCATCCCGGACATTGAATTTCAAGGTGTCCGCAAAATACATCAGCACATAGTCCACGGCATCATGTCCGTAAGTATCATTAAACATCTTAAAGAAGTCAATATCTATCATTAATATACTCAAATGAAGATTATTCTCCTTGGAAATTTCAATCTGTTCTATAAGATATTTGTCAAGATACCTTCTGTTATATACCTTAGTCAGAGTATCGACAGAAGCCATATTATTGAGGTTTTCCAGCAGCCTTAAATTGCTGATTACAGGAGTAATATTGTCTATATATCCTTTTATCTCTGCTACCAAATCATCAGTGAAATAATTCTTCATATCGCTTTGTATCTGTATTACCCCTGAAACCATTCCTCCAAGTATTATAGGAAGGCAAATATAGCTCTCCGATTCACTATAGAAATCCTTGCAATGAAAATCATCGTTACCGCCATTATCAACAAATTCTTTGCCTGTCTTTATAGCCCAGCAATTTCTTTCGATTGTTATTCTGCTTTTCATTGATTGAAGCTTTTCCGTGTCCATAGCCTTATATACTACCAATTGCTTATCATCGTAATCCTTTTTCATAACTATAATTTGAGTTATACCGCTTTTTTTCTTCAGTAAATCAAATAATATTTCATATACCTCATCTTCGCTGGAAGCTTGTCTTACCAAATCCGAGAATTTTTTTGTAATACTCAGCCTATTTGAAAACTGTTTCTCGCTAATAAGAATCTTCTGTATTTTGGTATAAGTCCACACGATTATCGAGAAAACTGCAACAAGCAATATAACTACAATGATAGTGAAATCCCTTATTTGCCCGAAAGTGGCCTCAGCCAAATGGTCATAGTATATAATGCCTTGGGTTCCTATTATACTTCCTTCAAAATCTTTAATGGGTCTAAAAGCGCCAAAATATGAGTTATTATCCTCTCGTCCTCCACTATAGATTTCAAGCCTGTTAACAATTGACCCGCCCTTTTCAAGTACTTCTTTGCGGATGTCTTCCGGCAAATTGTTACCTGTATTGAATCTATACAGCCCCGATTCAAAGCTGCTGGCAATAATACGGTCCTTGGCAGATATTATACTGTACATCCCGGCATCATTCATAATCTTCCCTGTGATATTATCATCCCCATTAAGATCCATCAATGTCACTATTGCACCTATGGAAACATCCTCGTCCTCCATAACAGGTACAACGACATACTGTATTAAAGTATATCCATCAATACTGTTATTGGAATCCAATAATTCCGTGCCCATAATAGTTTCTCCGGATAATAACGCTGCTTGTATAATAGATTGAATTCTCGATTTGCCGGGAGGCTTTATCATAAGATTTTTTGTCTTTCCCTCAGAAGCTATGACGCTTCCGTCTTTTCCTACAACATACCAATCGCTTACATAGTCCCTGTGATCTCCCCACTTTTTCAACAGGTTTTTTAGAGCAGCTACGTCCTTTCTTATAATCAACTCTTTAATATTCGGCTCAACCGATGCCTGCAGCATACCCATTTTCATCTGGTTCATAAATACATTATATGAGCTTTCAGCGAATCGCAGGTTGTTGTTCATTGACTCAAGAACATTTGCATAAATACGGCTGGAAAAGGCATTATATATGGAATAGCCAAGAAGAATACTTATAACCAGCAAAGTGCTCCACAAAAGAACCGATCTTCTTATATATGTCTTTTTGTCTTCCATAATGCCACCCCCTTAATGCATATATTATACTATTTAACTGCATTTATCTATATATCGACAATTTCTGACTTATTTTTCAATGCTGCAATCACTGTTTTAATTCCTTTTCCCATGCTTCTTTCTCCGTAATACAGCATATTCAAAGAAGAATGCAACGCAG
>JAQVFD010000131.1 GCA_028697435.1 Clostridiaceae bacterium | reverse complement strand
TTTTTTCTCAAGAACCTCTTCGCCAAAACAGTATAAGCCTTCGATTTTGTTGATTCTTTCTCTTGCATAATTGGCTAACTCTATTGCATCGTCAACAAGCTTTTTCCCCTCAGTAGCCATTTGCATCCTGGCGCAATCAAGTGAAGCCAGGAGTACATATGATGGGCTTGTGGTCTGTAAAAGGCTCATGACGGTTTTGACTCTGTTAACATCTACGAATCCTTTTTTTACATGCAGTAAAGAGCTTTGTGTCATGGAACCCACTATTTTATGAGTACTTTGAGCACATATGTCTGCTCCCGCATCCATTGCTGAAATTGGAAGCTTGCTGTTGAAGTGCAGGTGAGGTCCGTGGGCTTCATCAACTATAAGAGGAATATTATATTCGTGAACTATTTTAGCAATTTCTGCAATATCTGTTGAAACACCATAATAAGTTGGATTTACAATAAGTGCAGCCTTGGCATCTCTGTTTTGCTCCAGTGCTTTTCTGACTGTATCAGGGGTAACATTAAGCGCCAATCCAACGTTTGTGTCAATTTCAGGATGCATATATACAGGTTGGGCACCGCTCAGAATTATACCTGCAGTTATTGATTTATGAACATTTCTGGGGATTATTATTTTGTCTCCCTGATTTACAACGCTCATTACCATTGCCTGTATTGCACCGGAGGTTCCGTGTATCGAAAAAAAAGTGTAATCTGCATTATAAGCATCGGCAGCAAGTTCTTGTGCTTCCTTAATAACGCCTGTAGGTTTATGAAGGCTGTCAACTTGATGAAAAACCGTTACATCTATTGATAAGACATTAGTACCCACGAAATCTTTAAACTTACTGACCATTCCCTGTCCGCGCTTATGCCCCGGAACATGAAAAGGAATAGTATCGTTGTTATGATATTCGAGTAGGGCATCAAACATAGGGGTTTTTGTCTGGTCTAACTTGTACATTAATTACACTTCCTTCCGCTTATCAAAGTAATTGATAAAATTTATATTTTATAGTAAAGTATGACTTTCCTATAAAATATAAAATCTTGATTTGACTGCCCGTGCCAGAATTTCCTCCGGAAAAGGCACATGGGCTTCAAATGCGGCGAAGCCGCCTTTGTTTTACTAATGAAAAAAGCCTTGAACTTCGATGCAATAAGTTCAGGCTTCTGCAGAGCGATTTTTAGTTAGTCATACTATTCAAATACCAAATTTATTATAGGGCAATCCTATATAAAATGCAATAAATATTACTAAAAATCACATATAAATATTTTATTTTTTCATTATCAGATCTTTAATATATTTCGGAAGTACGAAGCAGGCTTTGTGCAGGTCTTTATAATAGTATTTCGTGTCAAGTTCAGAAATATTGTTAATATCTATTCTCTCAGGGTCATATTTCTTTGAGCCCATAGTAAAACTCCAGTGAACACCGGGGTATGTAAGTACGGTTCCCATATAAAGCTTTGTAACCGGAAATACGCTTTCGATGTCGCCAAAAATCTTTTTCACCATCTGCGGTGAATAGAAGGGGGACTCTGTCTGAGCTGTAAAAATCCCGTCTGCTCTCAGGCAGTCATATAAGGATTTATAAAAGTTTACATTAAAAAGTCCTTCGGCGGCACCAATTGGATCTGTTGAGTCAACGATTGCCACATCAAACTCGTTCTTATGTTCCTGTACATATTTTATGCCGTCGCCGATAAATACTTCAACCCGGGGATCGGAAAGCCCGCAGCTTATTTCAGGAAGATACTTTTTTGAAAGCTCTACCACTCTATCATCAATTTCGCATAATACAGCCTTTTCAACGGACTTGTGCTTAAGTATCTCCCGGATGGTACCTCCGTCACCGCCGCCTATTACTAAGACTTTTTTAGGATTTTCGTGAGTAAAAAGCGGTACATGGGTAATCATCTCATGATATGCAAATTCATCCCGTATGGTTGTCTGGACAATTCCATCCAGCACAAGCATTCTGCCGAATTCATAGGTATCCAGTATTGCCAGATGCTGATATTCTGTTTTTTCGGTATGTAAGGTCTCTTTCACCTTATATGTCATTGCGGCATTTTCATTCTGCATTTCCTTTATCCATAAATCCATTTAAGTTTCCTCCATTTTATATGCTTTATCTGAATTTTTGTTCAGTCTATATTTTTCTGTAAGAAAGTGTATGGTATCATAAGCGGAATGTGGCTTTTTCAATAATCCTGCCAATTCTTTGAAGCATTTCATCCTGATCTCGGAATCAAACATTTGGTTAATAAGAGCAGGTATCCTTCTGACATCGGAAGTATAAACTGCAGCACCTGAGTTCAGAAGAAATTCAACATTCTCATGTTCTTGTCCCGGAAGGGGAGAAAATATCACCAAAGGTTTTTCTTTGCTTAAAATTTCTGACACAGATACACCTCCGGGCTTGCTTATTATGCAATCGGACAGCTCCATAAGCTCAGGCATGTTGTTTACGAATCCGTACACCACAAGCTTGTTCTTTGTAGACAAATCCTTGAGCTTTGCCTCAAGCCTGTTATTCCTTCCTGCAACTGCAATAATCTGAATACCTTCCATATAGCTGTCGATGGCTTTTACTATACTGTTAATACCTCCCAACCCAAGACCGCCCCCCATCACAAGTATGGATTTCTTATCTTCATATCCCAGTTTTGCAAGCAGTTCTTCCCTATTATGAGATTCGCAGAACTCATTTCTGATTGGGATTCCAAAGGGGAGCACCTTTTCTTTTTGTACGCCAAAACTCTCCATAACATAGGTAAGGTGTTCATGGGGTATTACATAGTGGTCGGTACTATCGTTAATATAAGAAGAATGGATATTGAAGTCTGTGACTACGGTTACAAGGGGGCATCCAATCCTCTTTTTTTGTTTAAGGCTTGAAACTATTGCAGCAGGAAAGCTGTGAGTGCATATTATAATGTCCGGATTGAAGTTTATCGTTGTTTTCCTGAGTTTGCTGGCTGTCAATCTGTTGGCAATATCATTTACATCTATTATAGGGTCAAGTTTGTTGGTCGTCTCATAAATCTTTCCCCAGGCCTTCGGATAAAACCTCAATATGTTCAGGTAACTGTCAAGAATGACCTTATCCAGTAAAGGGCTTATATAATTTATTGTATTGATAATCCTTACTCTTGAAGAGTTATCCTGGCGTATAAACTCATTTCTTAATGTATGGGCAACCTGGTCATGTCCGTTACCTATTGAAACGGAAAAAATCAATATGTTCATTTTTATACTCCTAAAGCTCTTTTTAATGTCAATAGTATTATAGCACATAATACTGATTTTATTGATATATATAAATACGATATATCTTGCTTATTTGTCTGTAATACAACAAAAAATGACTATTTATATTTTATCAATATTACAAAACTATACATATTTCTTTGAAGGAAAATGTTGTAATGTATGGAATATTAATAAAGACGAATTTGAACTGGAGGGACATGAATGAGCATCGATTTTGAATATATTGACAGACTGCTGATTGTTCGCATCAATGGAGATATTGATCATCATTCCTGTGAAGAGATCAGAAGCAAAATTGACAAAGAGATTATAGCAAAAAATCCTAAATCCATTCTTTTCGATATGGGACAGGTGGGTTTTATGGATAGCTCAGGAATAGGCGTGTTAATAGGACGATATAAGCTTATTGCTGACAGCGGCGGCAAGGCAGGGATGATAAATGTAAAACCCCAGATAATGAGATTGTGCGAGATTTGCGGATTGCAGAAGATTATTAAGATATATGCCGGCAAAAAGCAAGCCGTTGCAAGTATAAAGGAGTGATAACACAATGAAAGCAGATAACGAAATGAAACTTGAATTCCTCAGTAAATCACAGAATGAAAGCTTTGCAAGATCTGTAGTAGCAGCATTTGCGGCACAACTGGATCCTACAATTGAAGAACTTGCAGAGATTAAGACTGCAGTATCTGAAGCGGTTACAAATGCCATTATACATGGATATTCGCGTGAAATTGGAATTGTTGTTATTGTTTCCAGGATAATAAGTAACAGGGTGGAAATAGAAGTAAAGGACTTTGGCGTGGGAATATCAGATATTGAACTTGCAAGGCAGCCGCTTTACACCTCTAAGCCGGAGCTTGAAAGATCAGGGATGGGTTTTACGGTCATGGAAACCTTTATGGATAAGGTGGAAGTCGAATCGAAGACCGGGGAAGGTACGACCATATATATGACTAAAACAATAATGACTGTTAGATGAGGTATGACTATGGAAAGGGTGGAGCTTACCCAGGATGAATTCCTAGAATTAATATTCCGGGCGCAGGCCGGGGATTCAGAGGCAGTGAACTTCCTTGTAGAAAATAATATCGGTTTGGTGAGAAGCGTTGTTAAGAGATTTCTAAACAGAGGCTGTGAATATGATGATCTACTCCAGATTGGGAGTATCGGTCTTTTAAAGGCAATAAAAAAATTTGATACTGATTATAATGTAAAGTTCTCTACTTATGCAATACCTATGATAATTGGTGAAATTAAAAGATTTCTAAGGGATGACGGTATAATAAAGGTCAGCAGGAATCTTAAGGAAATTGCCAATAGGGCTCATTTAGCTAAAGAGACACTGGAAAAGGATTTTGGCAGAGTACCCACTATTACTGAAATTGCGTCAGTACTTGAGATTTCAAAAGAAGATCTGGCTGTAGCGTTGGAATCTGTGCAAAGTACAGAATATCTATATGAAACCATACATCAGGATGATGGTTCGCCAATACTTCTAATTGATAAAATCAGTTACAATGAAGGAGAAGATATTGAAATAATAGACAGATTGGCACTGAAAGAGGTACTAACCGCATTAGAGCCCAAGGAGCGTCAGATTATTATGCTCCGGTATTTTAAGGACATGACCCAGTGTCAGGTGGCTAAGGTGTTGGGAATGACACAGGTTCAGGTATCAAGGATTGAAAAGAAAATAATTGGTAAGCTCAGACGGAATATGTGAAAAAATGTGACTATGTCACATTTTTTTTGCGTATTAAATTGCTTTAATCGCCAATAATAATTGCATAAAGGGTAATGGAGTGTTGCATAATGAAAATTTTTAAGCTTATACTTGCACTTTCCGTGATTATAACTATAAGCTATTTTTCCTGGGATTATTATGCCGGTAAGCTGATTCAGGAAAAGCGTGAAAAGGCAACCCTTGTATTTAAAGAAGCCGGGGGAGAGTATTATGCACAAAAAAAGGTCTAAACTGCTTAAGAATATCCTTAATTTTGAGAATGAAGCTGAAAAAGAGATTAGATGTGATATAGATACAAGGATAATTAAAAATAGTGCCAGGGTATTTGAGTATAAGCAGTAAATACTTCTAATAGGAGAGTAAGTTTATTGAAAACTAAAATGAGTTCAAAGCAGTATGAACGGTATATTAAGGACAAAGTGCCAAAACCTGCGTATCTTAAGAACTGTATTTCGGCATTTATCGTTGGAGGTCTCATATGTGATGTGGCACAATTTATATCAAATACATCTAAAAACTATGGTTACAATCAGGAAGCGGTATCCTCAATTACAGCCACTTCAATGGTATTTTTGGGGGCTTTTCTTACAGGAATAGGAATATATGACCGCATAGGAAAGCATGCGGGGGCAGGAAGCATTGTACCGATCACAGGGTTTGCCAACTCGATGGTTTCCCCAGCTATGGAATTCAAGAGGGAAGGATTTGTATTCGGGGTAGGGGCTAAGATGTTTGTGCTTGCAGGACCCGTATTGGTTTATGGAATTTCTACATCTATAATTATAGGGCTTATTTACTATGTGTTTGGCAAATAAACATAAAGTTTGGGATCGGAAGTGATAGGATGACACAGAAAAGATTGGGAAAACAGACTTTAAAGTTTTCTGCACCCCCCTCTATAATATCAAACGCTTCAATAGTAGGACCAAAAGAAGGTGAGGGTCCTCTTGCTCAATATTTCGATCAAGTATTAACGGACGATTATTTCGGAGAAGAGAGTTGGGAAAAAGCGGAGAGTAAGATGCTCAGGGAAGCTGTAATAAATGCAATAAACGCTTCAGGCAAAACAAATGCAAATATTAATTTTATGTTTGCGGGAGATCTGCTGAATCAAATAGTATCCTCGGGTTTTGCTGCAAGGGAACTGCAGATACCCTTTATCGGGCTTTACGGGGCATGTTCAACCATGTCCGAATCATTATGTATGGGATCCCTTATGATTGACGGAGGATATGCGGAGGCTGTTGTGTGTGCTACTTCAAGTCATTTCAGCAGTGCTGAAAGACAATACAGATCTCCATTGGAGCAGGGAGTCCAGAGGCCTCCTT
>JAQVFD010000130.1 GCA_028697435.1 Clostridiaceae bacterium | reverse complement strand
TATGCATTCAGGAGAAATAGTTTCACTTCCGACAGATAGTCTTATGCCGGCAGGGCAGTTACTCAAACAACTGCCGCATCGGGTACAGTCTTTGCCGTGCTTTAAGGATATTAAGCTTATGGAGCCTATAAGTGCCTGAGCAGCTCCCAATGGACATAAATAACGGCAGAAGAATCTGGAGAGGAATATTGAAGCAAGGAAGACACATGACAAAATGATAAAACCGGTTATTTCCGGAAGATTCATCAGTGCTCTCCAAGGAGACATTTTTGCGATTTTTGCTCCATATCCCAATATTGATAATATCAATAGGGCTAACAGTAAAGGATACTTGAACCATAAAGGGTTGGTGCCTTTACCGGTTTTGCTGCTTAACCGGGACCCAATGTCCTGGATAGCTCCTATGGGACAAATCCATCCGCAAAAGAACCGACCGCCAATAAGAGCCATAGCAACCAATGCAATAGTCAGTGCAATGCTATAGCTTATTCCCTCAAATACATATCCGCTGCCCAAAGCTGTTTCCCGGAGGGCATTCCAGCCTCCATAAGGATTCAAATCACCGATGCCCAGGATTTTAATATCAATCAGTCCATTAATATAAAGCCTGTACACCGATATAGTAATTATAAGAAAAAGGAATACCAAGGCCTGTACAAAAGGTCGAAGGCATTTTGCTTTATTATTTATCATAGCTAATCCCCATTTTGTTTCTGGACTTTGCTTATTCTCTGCACATCTTTTATTGAAATATCTCCAATTAATGCATCGGCACTTCCCTCTGAAGGAATTAAATATGAGCTTTCCATTTCATTTATGCCTAAAGGATACTCCTTGCCGCTCATATCGACCAATATTAAGGCATCGTTGTTGCTCAGGACCATTCCTGCCTCCTCAAGGACCTCTGACAATTTCATTGCCTTGCCCCGGGGAAGGTTTTCTTCGTCAAGTACTTTAATTATCACTTCAGGAAATATCACTGCATCTGTAGTTGTGGAAAAGTGGCTCATTTCCTTTACATTCATGCCAAGCTTGAATGCAGGACCGATATTCATAGGTGCATTATCTCCGCCGGTTTTTATATAATATCTATCTCTGACCATGCTTATGGTTTCATTCTTGATTAAACCGTCGGATCCTGTCATGGTAAAGAAACCATTGGGATCAACAAAGGAAAACTTTCCGAGTATTTTTCCCACCAGATAGGACTCGTCCTTGCTTCCGTAATACTCGTAGTAATAAGGCTCTATACTTCTTGTCAACGCCTCAAAAATATGAACATTCTTTATATCCTTGGGTGATATATGTTCATAAAGGTCTATCTTATTGACCATTTTGACCCAATATACTCCCATTTCATCGGGCACAACTATCCTTACAGGTTTTTCTTCTCGTATTATTTCTTCGCCGTCAAACATGATTCCAAGGATTATATCCCTGTTCCGGATTATATCTTTGCTTATCATGGAGTAATAGTTGTCTCTTCCGGTAACTCCGATAGCTTCGTAATCATTTATGTCTATTCCGTTTTTTGCAAGCACATCCGTTAATAAAGGGCCGGAAGCGGTTATATTGATTTTTACACCGGTGGTTTTCTGCAATATGGTCTCAACTGTGACTTGAAGATAATCCTTAAGTTCATCGATATTGACCCTTATTGAATTATTATCCGGCCAGGATATCTGGAAGCTGTTTTCATCCTTTTCCCACATTTCTTGTGATATGGAATTTTCCACAGGATCCTTTTTTACTCCAACCGTAAGATAATTCCAAGCACCTATGGCGGAATTAACATTGTTTAATACTGCCTGGCTGGACACACTGGCACCTGTTACCTGTACAATATCTGCGGGTCCTTCGGGGTCAAGCACAACCAGCTTAAGGTATTCCAGCAATGCCAAGTCTTTAAACCTATCGGTGAACCAGTTTTCTTTTATGGGGTCTGCATAATCGGGAGTGTCTCCCTGTTCAAGGATCCGGATTCCCGAAGTTATTTCCTGTTCATTATCCATTACCACCAGTGTTCTTATAGTGCCTACATAGCCGGTACCGGAGGTTATAAAAGCTGCGGGAAGTCCATCGATTTCGTAAACCTTTTCAATCGCCGGGAAGTTTTCCCGAACAAAGGGATCCGACGGGGCTTCTTTTATTTCGGTAATTTTACCTGCCTTAGGAAGAATCTCTTTTATCATCGCTTTTTCTTTACGGGTATCATTCGTGGTCCATAAGGCAGCCCCTACTATTATGATAAATGTTACGAGAGTGATGGTATATATCTTATTTCTGTTCATATCAATATCCTCTAATTCACTGTTATCTTTGCTATATTTTGCACCCATTGGGGTTTGTTCACGTCGCCGGGTTCCTTCTGTCCTATTACCAGGCGGAAGGGAGCCCCCTTTGATGCATCATAGTCTTTGCCGTTCTCATGCCAGGCTATAATTACCGGGTATCTCTTATCAGGATTTTGTTCATCCATATAATCTTCTTTTAAGGCTTGTTCCACAGTCATCTCAAATTCATAGCCGTCGGAGGCAATAAACTTTAATGCCGCGGCACTCTCCTTAATTCCGGCGTTTTCTAAAACGGTACTAAGTTTAATTCCCTTGAAAGAAAAGTATTCTTTTGTTCCATAGCTGTTAAGGGAAAAATAATCATCCTCATAATAAGCATCGGTCATTGCCTTTAATTCGTCAAGAGTCAAGGTAATCGGCTCCTTAATACCTGAACCTTCAATTACCAGGGATGTTGCATCTGCTTGTTTAGGTTTTGACGGCTCCTTTGGTTCTTGGGAATCTGCAAGTTTTACTTCTACTGGTGCTTCTACTGGTGCTTCTGCAGGAGCTTTTTCTGCAGGTGGACTTTCCGGTTCTTTCACAGGCTGTTCTACAGCGGGTTGCTCTACTGCCGGAGCTGACTCTGTCGGAGCTTCGACTGCTGCCGGAGCGGGTTCGGCAGAACTGCAGGCTGTAACAAAAGCCAAAGTTAATACTATTGTCAAGAATACAAGCAATAGCTTTTTTCTCTTATTCATCATAAACCTCCGATATAATTGTTTGGAGCAAGCAGTATATCTGCCTGCTCCAAATCCATCCTATTTATTCATTATATCCATCAACATTCTTATAATCTTTGAATATATTGTCTGACAGAGCATAAATAACACCGCCGTTACTTCCTGCCCAAAGCGCATCTTCCGTTACAACCAAGGACCATATAGAATCCATACTGCCGGTTGATTCCCAGTCTCCCTTGGCACCGCTGAAAACCCTGCTTACGGTTTTTGGAGACTTGCTGAAGAATATACCTCCGGTGGTGGTTCCAAACCAGAGACTTCCTTTATGATCAACATACATAGTTCGTATTTCAGCATTATTCTTTAACTCATTTGGTAACAACTCATGTCCCGTATAGCTGAATTCAAGTTCACCTTTAGGATTTACATAATCAATTCTGCCTCCCGAGTTTTCCATTGTTGAGTAGGAACCGGATTTTACTATCCATGCTCCGCCTTCCGGATCAAGGGAAATGCTTCTTACCCATTGATCGGCGAACTTAGTGTTTTGGTCATCCTTGTACGGTTTTATATTACCGGTGCTGCTCATATACGCATAACCGCCGCTGTATACGTTGTTTTCTGCATCTATTGTGTCAGGATAGGTTCCGATCCATAAACCGCCTTTATCATCAGTTGTTATGGTATTGACAGATTCAGCAGGTATTCCGTCTTTCTTTGACCAGCTTTTCCAGCTGCCGTTTGCCGAATCAAAAGAAACCAGTCCCGATGCTGTACCCAACCATACCTTACCCGTGCTGTCTACTTCAACACTCTGTACAAAATCAGAAATTAATTTGCCTGCGGTGTTTTCTTTGGTATAATGAGTTACATTTCCGTCTTTTAGATAAGCGACACCCTTCTGGTTTTTAGGATCCATACCTCCTAAAGTAAACCATACCCCACCGTTTTTGTCTGCTTCTATATCATTAACATAGCTTCCGGGTATGGTTATAGTGCTAATCTTGCCGGTTTTATCCAGATAAGCCGCTCCGCCT
Source organism: Clostridiaceae bacterium (assembly GCA_028697435.1). GTDB lineage: Bacteria > Bacillota > Clostridia > Lutisporales > Lutisporaceae > BRH-c25. The sequence goes on along the minus strand of JAQVFD010000130.1, from coordinate 2,311 downwards.
CCGTAAGTGCCTACATAAGCTCCGCCTTTGTCATCGGGAAGAACTGCTCTTACTCCTGCCAAAGGCAGTCCATTCTCAGCCCCGCCCAAGTGGGTGATAAATACCTTTGCCGGGGGGGCTTCTATTATCGGTAAAGCTGAAGCACCGCCATCAACGACTATCTTTACAACATCTTTCAGACAAGCACCTTGATTCAGATGGGTAATCATTCTTATGGGCCCGCCTTCATTGCCACTGGTGTATCCATCGCTGTTAGTGTCTGTTACTAATGGATTCCCGTTTGCTGCATATGACAGCATTATTGTTTTTCTTTCAAGACCGTCGGCAATTCCATTTTCCAAAGCGTCCTTTCCGAATATGGAGAGTACATCCTTGGAGAATCCATCAGAGGCTACTGCCTTTACCGAGGTCAGAACAGCCCCTGCCTTAAGTCCCGCCTTTTGGGATATAAGCTTCCACAGATCCAGACCTTCATGCTGATGCTCACCTATATAGGTATAAGAATCTCTTAGTATTATGTCATCCATTGCTTCAAGCTCTCTAAGAGTAAATTTCTTTGGAGCCTCCAATGCTGTTCCGGAAAGCTCCAGAACGGTAGAATCCAAGTACTGACTATAGGTTGGACTCATGTCATGCTTCCAGGAGGTTTGTGCTGAAGCATTTATCGTTATATTTACGACATTTTTCAGTATGCCGGAGGAATTTACATCATCGGCGGATTTTTGACCTACTACCAGACACAGGGGGCCTCCGGAATTTTCATATATTGAATCATAGCCTGCGGATTCTTTACTAATTGCCAAGGGTTTGCCATCTTCCGGATTTTTATTGTTTACGGAAGCGGAACCATAGGCCAATATCATTTTAAGATTTTCCGCTTTGGTTGCACTATTTAAATAGTTTGTTTTCATGACATCTGCCAATGGGAGGGTTATAGTCTTGCCGTCAGCTGCTGTGAATACAACCTCGCTGGCGTTGGATTGGAGTCCCACATCCACAGATCTCAGGAAGCTGTATAAGTCTATACCTCTGTATCGGATCTGCTGCGTTGATGCGGATTTCTTTATATTGTAATCTCCTGTTACCGCAAAAGTCTGCTTTCCTTCTATATCGGAGACCTTGAAGGTCTTTGGAGTATTGAGCCTTGTGCCTGGGCCTCCGATTATTAGAGTATTGCCTGCCAATTCTTTGTAAGGAGTTTCTATATGCGCATATTTGTCAGGCTGAAGATTAATTTTGATTGAAGTGATACTGCCCACCGATTTCTTTTGAGGCAACAGTATCATTAAGGGACCTCCGTCATTCTTTACATTAACCTTTTCTCCGCTTCCGTCAGTATAAGAGCTTACATAGCCCGCTGCATTTTTGTCAGCCACCATGGGTGCTCCATTTTTAGCAAAGGCGACAATGGATTTGCCTTCTGCTGTAAAGATTTCATCAAGGGATACGGTAATCTCAGAATTACTGCCGGTAAAGGTAACAGTACCTTTGGTACCGGGAATTTGTACCTTATCCTTTAAGAAATAACCCAGGTCTACACCCTCATACAAGTCGCTGTAGGCACTATCGCCCTTTTGGACTTCGTAGAATGCCTTAACTTTCGCTTTGACTTTTTCAGCATTGGAAACAGTGGTTCCATATATCATATTTTCAATATCGGATACAGTGAAGTTCTGGTTCTTCAAATTGCTTCCATCCATACCGATAACCGAAACCGCTATTTTGTTTGGAGCAAGTGCTTTATAGCTTGTATTGGGATTTCCGGAGTGGGTGCTGTAGTTCACTTCTTTTCCGACTATTATTTTATCCAGCAGTTTGGCTTGTCTTGAACCATTAGCATGATTGTATTCCGTTTTTCCGGAAATTATCCGGAGGGGGCCTCCGTCATTTCCAAGACCGCTCTTATAGCCATTCAGAGTATTTTTTATTACATATGGATATCCATTGACACCATAGGCAACCAATACGGGATAACCCGTAGATCTCAGATCCACGGAAGTCTTTGATATATATTTTCCGTCATTTAAATCAGCCGGATTCTTCTCATAGTATCCGAATAATGAAGGATCTGCTATTTGAGCTATTGTGAATTTATCAAAATCCTTATACCCGTCTGTTGCTGAAAACTGAACCAGGGTTTTGGAGTTTCCGTCTTTTGCCATACTCTCCGGGATTCCGGATTTTTTCAACAATTCCCAAAGCTTGACTCCTTCATATTCATTTACGTACCAATAGGTTGAATTTGAAAGATTGTATTCTGCCCTATAACCCATACCGGTGGCTGCAGGCCTTCCATTTTGGTATTGAACCA
>JAQVFD010000129.1 GCA_028697435.1 Clostridiaceae bacterium | reverse complement strand
ATAATGTGTTCGATATCGAATGGGTTTCCGGGATAAACTATGGAGATGTATTTAAGACAGCGGAATTCGAGCACTCGAGATATAGTTTTGAGGAAGCTGACGCCAAATTGCTTTTTACACTTTTTGACGAATATGAAGGAGAGGCAAAAAGACTGCTGGAGAAGGGGATTATACTTCCCGCATACGATTATGTTTTAAAATGTTCACATGCTTTCAACATTCTTGACGCAAGAAAAGCAATAAGCGTTACGGAAAGAACAGGTTTCATAGGCCGGGTAAGGAATCTTGCCAGGCTTGTAGCTCAGGGATATCTGAAACAGAGAGAGGAAATGGGATATCCTCTGCTAAAAAAGGCTGTATTCGGAGGTGAAAATAATGAGTAAGGATTTATTATATGAAATAGGCACGGAAGAGATTCCTGCCAATTATATGCCCGCAACCCTAAAACAGGTCAGGAATATATCCGAAGAAATGCTGAAGAACAACAGGATAACTTTTGAAGGGATAAAGACCTATGGTACTCCCCGGAGAATAGTTCTGTTTGTAAAAGGTATAGCAGAACAGCAGGAGAATCTGGAAGAACTGGTTAAGGGGCCTTCAAAGAAGGCAGCCTATGATGAAAATGGCAATCCAAGCAAAGCGCTGTTAGGCTTTTTAAAGGGACAGAAAGCAGAACCCGGTGATGTTTTTATAAAGGAACTTTCCGGTGTGGAATATGTATACTACAAGAAACAAGAAGAGGGGCAGCCTGTTAAAGAAGTGCTGAAAACCATACTCCCGGATATACTTACTTCAATAACTTTTCCGAAATCAATGAAATGGGGGAATAAGTCCTTTAGATTCGCAAGACCCGTAAGATGGCTGGTGCCTGTTTTGGGAGATGAGCTGATAAGCTTTGACAAGGACGGGATACAGTGCAGCCGATATACCAAAGGACATCGGGTATTGTCTGAAGGCAGCATTGAGATAAATAGCACTTCAGAATACTTTGATAAGCTGAGGGCTGGTTTTGTAATAGCAGATCAGGAGGAAAGACGCATTATAATACGTAAGCAATGTGAAGAGCTTGCTGAGGTAAAAGGTGGAGAAGTGTTGATGGATGAAGAACTACTTGAGGAGATTGTATATCTCGTAGAGTATCCCACAGCCCTTATAGGCGGCTTTGATGCCGAATATCTCAAGCTTCCCAAGGAAGCGGTAATAACTCCCATGAAGGAGCATCAGAGGTATTTTCCGGTGATCGACAAGAATAATAATCTTATGAATTACTTCATTACAGTCAGAAACGGTGACAGTCGATTTCTTGAAACGGTACAGGAAGGTAATGAAAAGGTTCTCAGGGCAAGGTTGGCTGACGCGAATTTCTTCTATAGCGAGGACAGGAAGGAATCCCTGGATAAATGCGCAGAGAAACTAAAAAATGTGGTCTTTCAAGAAACTTTGGGTACAATATATGATAAAACTCAAAGAATAGCCGCTATAGCAGAGTATTTAGCTACGGTTTCCGGATTAAGCGCCAGTGGGAAAAAGAACCTTTTGAGGGCGGCATACTTATGCAAAGCTGATTTGGTCACCAATATGGTTAAGGAATTCGATGAGCTTCAGGGAATAATGGGAAGAGAGTATGCGCTGCTGCAAGGGGAGGACTGTGAAGTGGCGGATGCCATATTTGAGCATTACTTGCCAAGGTTTGCAGGGGATATTACTCCCACAACCCCTAATGGTTCAATTCTTAGTATTTCAGATAAAATGGACACAATAAGCGGGTGCTTTGCTATAGGAATCCAACCAACAGGTTCACAGGATCCATATGCCTTAAGAAGGCAGGCAATAGGTATCACCTCTATAATACTTGAAGATAACATTCACCTTAGTTTGTCACACTTAACAGATAATTCACTTAAGCATTTTGTTGCAAAAGGAATTTTGAAGGGAGACGGTGATTCAATAAAAGGCAGTATAATAGAATTTTTCAGGCAAAGGTTCAAAAATGTAATGATAGACAGGGGCATAGAGTATGATGTTATTGACGCAGTAATAATTGCTCAGTTTGACGATATATATGACTCATACCTGAAGATTCAGGAGCTCTCAAAATGGAAGCACAGAGATGAGTTTATGAAGATACTTGGTTCCTTCAACCGAGTATCCAACTTGGCATCTAAAGCGTCAAGCCCGGAAATTAACGAATCTCTGTTTACTGAGGAAGCTGAACTGGAGCTTTATAACGCCTTTAACAAATCAAATGCCAAATTCGTAAACTATGTAGACAACAGAGAGTATGAAAAAGCTCTGGAGCTTATGATTACACTTAAGAAACCGATAGATGACTTCTTTGATAAAATAATGGTAATGGTTGAGGATGAGGGCATTAGGAACAACAGACTGGGACTTTTAAAGAGCATTGGAAACATGATGAACAGAATAGCTGATTTAGGTGTGATAGTTGTAAACAAGTGATGATTTTTGTTGTGATATTGAATGCTTTATGATAGTATTAATGGGAATAATGCAAAGATTTGGGCTGTGTTAACCGGGGTTCATACACAGCTCCGGACAGAATAGCACTAGGGTAGGTGATAGCAATAGAATTTACAAGCAGACAGAAGCAGATAATTGAATTGGTTAAGAAGCATCAACCAATTACAAGTGAACAGCTGGCAGCAAAGCTTAATATGACAAGGGCGGCTCTAAGACCTGACCTTACAATACTTACAATGTCCGATATGCTTGAGGCCAGACCGAAGGTTGGTTATTTTTACTCCGGCAAATTTATAAATGACATAGGTCATGATTTCATAAAAAGTATTAAGGTTTCGGATATAAAGTCAAGTGCTGTGGTTATGGATGAATCAGCAACAGTATATGATTCTATTGTTATGCTTTTTCTGAGGGATGTCGGTACTATTTACGTGCAGAACAAAGGAGCGCTATCAGGGGTTGTTTCACGAAAGGATTTTATAAAGATAGCAATTGGCAGCAATGACATACATAACATGCCAATCGGAATGATTATGTCAAGGATGCCAAATATAGTTTATGTATTTGATAATGACAGTGCATATGATGCGGTAGTCAAGCTTATCACTCATGAAATAGACAGTATACCGGTAGTGGAAGCATTTAAAGACAGTGAGGGCAAAGAGCAATTCAAAATAACCGGTAAGGTTTCCAAGACCAACATGACTAAACTGCTATATGATTTATGCAAACAATAGGTTAGGGGGATATTATGAATAAAAATAGGGCAGTAATATTTGTGATATCAGATTCAATAGGTGAAACTGCGGAACAAGTGGCAAAAGCTGCATCAGCCCAGTATCCGGAATGTGAAATCAGAATCAGATGGATACCGTATGTTACCGAGATAGAGAGCATACAGGAAGTTATCAGTGAAGCCAAAGACCTGGACAGTATTATAATGTTTACTCTTGTTGTGCCTGAGCTTAGGAAATATCTTACGGAGCAGGCGACCATACATAATATAACCTATGTTGACATAATGGGACCGGCTGTAGAGGCAATTGCTAAAGTCACAGGAAAACATCCCACTGACATCCCGGGTGCAGTAAGAAAGCTTGATGATGAATACTTCAAAAAGATAGAAGCCATGGAGTTTGCAGTAAAATATGATGACTGTAAAGATCCGAGAGGCATTAAAAAAGCAGACTTGGTGTTGTTGGGTATTTCCAGGACTTCCAAGACCCCTTTGGGTATGTTTTTGGCGACCAAGAATTTAAAAGTGGCAAATATACCACTAATGCCGGAGGTGAAGCCACCTAAGGAGCTTTTTGAAATATCTCCGAACAAAATAATAGGTTTGGTAATAAGTCCGGACCAATTGAACCCAATACGACTGGAAAGGTTGAAATCTCACGGGTTAAGCGGGCAAGCAAATTACGCAAGCAAGGAAAGAATAGCCTGTGAGCATAAATACGCCGAGGAAATCATGAACAAAATCGGTTGTAAAATAGTTGACGTAACCGATAAAGCTCTTGAGGAGACAGCTAATACAATACTTCAAATATTAAAGGAGGCAGAACAGGAATGAAAAAGTATGTTTATAACTTCAAGGAAGGTAAGGCGGCAATGAAAGGCCTTTTAGGAGGCAAAGGCGCCAATTTGGCTGAAATGAGCAATATAGGGCTGCCGGTACCTCCCGGTTTTACTATAACTACAGAGGCATGCAATGAATATTACAACAAAGGGGAGCAGATTTGGAGCGAGCTTATTGATGAAATAATGGAAAAGCTTAAAGAACTTGAAGCTGTGACGGGAAAGACTTTCGGCGGAGGAAGCAATCCACTGCTTGTATCGGTGAGATCCGGTGCAAAGTTTTCAATGCCCGGTATGATGGATACAATTCTTAACCTTGGTTTGAATGATGAGGTTGTCAAGACCGTAAGAGATATCAGTAACAATGAAAGATTTGCAATGGACAGTTACAGAAGGTTTATCCAAATGTTCAGCGATGTTGTTATGGAAATTCCAAAATCGAAATTCGAAAGGATACTTGATGATATAAAGGAAGAAAAGAATGTTAAGTTTGATACCGATCTTACGGCTTCCGATCTGAAGGAAGTAGTAGAAAAGTTTAAGAGCATCTACAAAACCGAAAAGGGTGAGGATTTCCCGCAGGATCCTAAGGATCAGCTGCTTTTGGCAGTGACGGCTGTATTCAGATCCTGGAACAATGAAAGAGCTATAATATACAGAGCCATGAACAACATTCCCGGAAACCTGGGTACTGCTGTTAATGTGCAGTCAATGGTATTTGGAAATATGGGGGATGACTGCGGAACAGGAGTTGCTTTTACGAGGAATCCTGCAACGGGAGAAAAGAAGATTTTCGGAGAGTTCCTTATGAATGCACAGGGTGAAGACGTTGTTGCAGGGATCAGAACACCTCAGACCATTGAAAAGCTCGCTGATATAAATCAGGAGGTTTATGACCAGTTTATAAGTGTTGCAACACTCCTTGAGAATCATTACAGAGATATGCAGGATATAGAATTCACAATTGAGAAGGGCAAGCTTTACATGCTGCAGACAAGAAACGGCAAGAGAACGGCTGCAGCAGCACTTAGAGTGGCTGTTGAGCTTGTTGAGGAAGGCAAGATAACAAAGGATGAAGCGGTAATGAGGGTAGAACCGGCACAGCTTGACCAGTTACTGCACCCTAACTTTGATACAGATGCACTTAAAAAGGCAGTATCAATAGCAAAGGGACTTCCGGCTTCACCGGGAGCTGCTTCCGGGAAAGTATACTTTACAGCGGCAGATGCGGTTGAGGCATCAAAAAATGGTGAAAAAGTAATACTTGTAAGGCTTGAAACATCACCGGAAGATATTGAAGGAATGGACAAAGCAAAAGGTATATTGACGGCAAGGGGCGGAATGACCTCTCATGCAGCTGTTGTTGCAAGAGGAATGGGCAAATGCTGTGTAGCAGGTTGTGAAAGCTTAAAGGTCAGCGAAGAATCGAAGCAGTTTATAGCAAATGGCAAGACATACAAAGAAGGAGACTTCATATCCCTGAATGGCAGCACCGGTTATGTATATGAGGGAGTTATTCCAACAAAAGAACCTGAAATGTCAGGACACTTCGGAATCCTTATGGCATGGGCCGACGCTGTAAGAAGGCTTAAGGTGAGAACCAATGCGGATACACCAAAAGATGCACGCCAAGCTGTTAGTTTCGGTGCGGAAGGAATAGGTCTTTGCCGTACTGAGCATATGTTCTTCAGTGAAGATAGGATAGCAGCTGTAAGGGAAATGATTATATCCGAGACTGTAGAGCAGAGAAAAGTTGCACTTGCAAAGCTCCTTCCAATGCAGAAGGAGGATTTCATCGGAATATTTGAAGCAATGGAAGCAAGACCTGTTACCATAAGGCTTCTGGATCCGCCGTTGCACGAATTCCTTCCTCATGTAGATGAAGAAATCAAAGAACTTGCACAAACAATGGGTATCGAATTTGAAAAGCTTAAAGCAAGGGTAGAAGGACTTCATGAATTCAACCCAATGCTGGGACATAGGGGCTGCCGTCTTGCAGTTACTTATCCTGAACTGGCTGAAATGCAGGCAAGAGCAATAATTGAAGCTGCAGTTGAAGTTAAAAAGAATAAGGGCATAGATGTTCATCCTGAAATAATGATACCATTAGTAGGAGTAGATAAAGAACTTACAAATATTGAAAAGGTAGTAAGAGGTACAGCGGATAAGGTTATTGCTGATTCCGGCATAAAACTTGACTATATGTACGGTACAATGATTGAAGTACCGAGAGGCGCTGTAACAGCCGATGAAATTGCAGAATCAGCCGAATTTTTCTCCTTTGGGACAAATGACCTGACACAGATGGCTTATGGTTT
>JAQVFD010000128.1 GCA_028697435.1 Clostridiaceae bacterium | reverse complement strand
GATCTGTCCTGGCCCTGGATATACTTCATCTTCAACACCACCCTCAATAATCTTGTTATATCAATTATACCATATCTAATAGTGACTCAGGCGTTGATGCGACAGACTTTTCGGACAGTCTGGCCATAAGAAAAAACGAACTGCCCGAAGGGCAGTTTTATTCTTTTTATATTTCACCTATTGAGAAGATTATAAATACTTCCAATAGCATAAAGCGGCAAGTTTATCAGCCAATCCTCCTTTTTATAATCTGACATAGAAGTTCGTATGGAAGTTTCAGGATGGAACTTATCACGGAATGTTTTCATACTTTTGGATTGCAAATTTACTTCAGCTTTCACTTCCATCGGAATTATTGAGGCTCCGTTATCAAAAAGAAAATCAATCTCCGCGCTGTTTCTATCGTTGGTCCAATAATATGTGTTTAAATCCTTAAGCGTTTTCAATTGCTGCAGGACATATTGTTCGGTCAAAGCCCCCTTGAATTCTTTAAATAATTCATTTCCGTCAAGCAAAACATCCTGGCGAAGCCTCACCATACAAGACAATAATCCGACATCCAACAAAAATAGCTTAAAAGCCTTTAAATCCTCATAGGCTTTGAGTGGCAGATTAGGGGCGGTTACACGATTTACTTTATGCACAAGTCCGCAATCCGTCAGCCACAACAATGCAAATTCGTATTCTTTTGCTCTTGAACCTTCTTTGATAAGACCATAAATAAACTTTTTATTCTCCTTTGTAAGCTGCGAAGGAATACTGTTCCAAAGCATTCGGATTCGCGGGACCACTTCATTCGGGGCATGCTTTGAAAAGTCCTGCTCATAAGCATCCAATATTCGTACCTGGATTTCCCTTACCTCATTAAAATCCTTGTTAACCGAAAAATTTAAGACCGCTTCCGGCATACCTCCTACATAATAATACTGCTTCAAAAGATCTATATACTCCTGCTTAAAGGTTGTGATCATTGTATAATCGCCGTTACCTAAAAGCTGTACATATTGATCCTTTCCCATAGCTCTTATAAATTCTTGAAAGGATAGCGGGTACAGATCCAAAAACTCAACCTTACCGACAGGGAAAGATGTTCCCTGATGAAGTGCAACACCAAGTAAACTCCCTGCACAAACAATATTGTATTGAGGGGCATTTTCATTAAAATATTTCAAAGAAGTCAAGGCTTTGGGAACCTCCTGTACCTCGTCAAAAATGAGAAGAGTCTCTGATGGATTTATTTTGCATCCTATATATAGCTCTAAACCTGTAATAATACGTTCTACATTTAAGTCCGCAGAAAACAATTCCTGCATCTGTTTATTGTTGTCAAAGCTGATATACGTACAGGTATTAAATGCTTTTGTTCCGAATTCTTTCATCAGCCAAGTTTTTCCGACTTGCCTTGCCCCACGAATAATCAATGGTTTTCTGTCTTTTTTTTCTTTCCATTTATATAATTGTTCAATTGCTGAGCGATACATAACATACCACCTCCTGTTCTATTATATAACAATATACCAAAGCGTTACGAGAAATGCAACGACTATTTGTAGACAAACAACACTTTATGCAACGACTATTTGATATATTTCACTACTTTATATAACCTTATAAGATGTGTGAAACATTATTGATATTTACCGTTTGTTGTGTTACGTTACTCAGTGTTATAATGTCTCTAAAACGGAGCATCTTATTTCCAAATTACAAACAAGGAGATTTATTATGAATAAAACACTTCTCTCTATTTTAACTGCAATTCTACTGCTTTCAGGCTGCGGTCAAAAGAGTGACAATATAATCTTTACTGCCGTCATCGAGAGCATACATGATAACAGCATTATGGTAATAACCACCGATGATGTGGGTTTTGACAAAGCCAGCGTTGGGTTTGATAAAGATCTTGCGATTCCGTTTAACCCAATTGTGGGACAAAGGATTGAGATAGAAGCACTGCCCGAAATCCGGGAAAGCTACCCTGTGCAAATTACGGCTGTGAAGATCAGCTTAAAAGAGGAAAACGAAAAAGCAGAGTATAGAAAAATAGCTTCTAAAGAAGCTATGGATATGATGGGTGAAGATGTAGTCGTACTTGACGTGCGCACCCAAGCTGAGTTTGATGAGGGGCATATTCCCAATGCCGTGCTGCTTCCCAGCACCGAGATAATGCAAAGAGCGGAGGAATTGCTTCCCAACAAGGAGCAGACTATTCTCGTTTACTGCAGGAGCGGTCGGCGCAGTGAAATGGCAGCGAAAGAGCTAATCCAACTGGGCTACACTAATGTCTATGATTTTGGCGGCATCCTCGACTGGAACGGTGAGATAGTGAAATAAGTGTCACTGGTACCTAACAATTCGTTATGTTATAATTCTCATTGATATGGGCGTTAAGAGGATTCAAGGAGGAATAATATGCTGAAAAAGCTGCTGCCGAGTCTTACGGGTTACGGGAAATATGCACTCCTGACTCCGGCTATGGTTATAATAGAAGTTATTTTGGAAATATTTATACCCCTTATAATGGCAAAGATTATTGATGTAGGGGTAAAAAACGGCGATATAGGCTATGTTGCAAAAGCTGGAGCAGCAATGGTTCTTATGGCTTTTTTTGCTTTGATATTCGGAGTGTTATCAGGGCGTTTCGCGGCTGTTGCAAGTATGGGTTTTGCCAAAGGTATCCGAAAGAAGCTCTTTGACAAAATACAGGAATTCTCTTTTGCAAACATAGATAGATTCAGCACAGCATCTCTGATTACAAGGCTTACTACCGATGTAAACAGTGTACAGATGGCTTTCATGATGATAATAAGGATGCTTGTCCGGGCGCCGATAATGCTAATAAGCGCAACAGTCATGACAATAATTATAAATGCGCGGCTTGCTGTTGTATTTCTCGTAGCCATAGCCGTTTTAAGTGCTGCTCTGTATTTCATAGCAACAATGGCTTATCCAAGGTTCAGGGCTATGCTTGTCAGATATGACAGTATGAATGCTTCGGTTCAGGAAAACCTGATTGCCATTCGCGTTGTTAAAGCATTCGTAAGAGAAGACCATGAGAATGAAAAATTCAGGGAAGCGGCAGATGCTGTCCGTAAAGCACAGCTAAGAGCGGAAAAAATAGTCATAAGCACTATGCCGATAATGCAATTTGTCATGTACTGCTGTATGATTGCAATTTCCTGGTTCGGGGGCAGGATGATAATCAGTGAGACGCTTCTTACCGGTGAGTTTATGAGCTTTATCAGCTATGTCGGTCAGATAATGATGTCACTGATGATGATATCATTTGTGTTTATTGGTATTGTAATGTCAAGAGCCTCCACAATCCGTATAGTTGAGGTGATAGATGAAGAAATAGATATTAAGGATGACAGCGGAAAGGATGACCTGAAGGTTGAGGACGGTTCGGTGATCTTTGATAATGTTTCCTTCAGCTATAGCAAAAATATAGATAATCTCACTCTGAGTGAATGCAGCTTTGAGATAAAATCCGGCGAGACCGTAGGAATCATCGGTGGGACCGGTTCGGGCAAAACAAGCCTTGTTCAGCTGATACCGCGTCTTTATGATGTGCTGGAGGGAAAGGTTTTAGCAGGGGGACATGATGTACGGGACTACAGCATTGCTACCCTGAGAAACGCGGTTTCAGTAGTGTTGCAGAAGAATGTTCTCTTTTCGGGGACAATAAGGGAAAACCTCAGATGGGGAAACGAAAACGCAACTGATGAAGAAATCGAAGAAGCTTGCAGGTCGGCACAGGCACATGATTTTATTATGTCTTTCCCAAAAGGCTACGATACTGACTTAGGGCAGGGGGGCGTAAATGTATCCGGCGGTCAGAAGCAGAGACTTTCCATTGCAAGAGCGCTTCTGAAGAAACCGAGGGTAATTATATTAGATGACAGCACAAGTGCTGTTGACACCGCTACTGACAGCAAAATACGGCAAGCACTCAGGGAGAACCTTAAGAACACTACAAAAATAATAATAGCACAGAGAATTGCTTCAGTATCTGAGGCAGACAAAATAATAGTAATGGACGACGGCAGAATAAATGCTGTAGGCACTCATGAGGAACTGCTTGCAGCCAACTCCATTTACAGAGAAGTATTTGAGTCACAGCAGAAAGGAGTTGCATAGCTATGCCGGGACCTCATGGTAATCGTGTTTCCGCAAAGCCCAAAAACACAGTCAAGACTCTGAAGAGGATTTTGAAATATATGCATGCCTATAGGCTTCAGCTTATTGTTGTTGTCCTTTCTATCCTTGTAAGCACAGGAGCAAGTGTTGCGGGCACATATCTTTTAAAACCGATAATCAATTTATATATTGTTCCATATATAGGTAATGAAAATCCAGATATGACAGGCTTTATATCTATGATAGGAATAATGGCAGCAATATACGCTATTGGAGTGTTGACGACCTATATATATAACAGACTGATGATTAATATCTCTACAAGCACACTTTATAAACTCAGAACAGATTTATTTACCCATATGGAGGCTTTGCCGATTAAATATTTTGATACCCATACCCATGGAGAGCTGATGAGTCGGTATACAAATGATATCGATACCCTCAGGGAGATGATAAGCCATGGTATACCAAATCTGTTTTCATCGGCACTGACTGTAGTGGGCATATTTATAATGATGCTCATACTCAGCCCGGCATTAACTGCACTTGTAGTGTTTATTATGATGTTGATGTTGCTTGTCATGAAAAAAATAGGCGGGTTGAGTGCCACTTACTTCAGGAACCAGCAGAAGGAAATCGGAAGGCTCAACGGATATATTGAGGAGATAATTGAAGGGCAGAAGGTTGTAAAAGTTTTTAACCGAGAAGAAAATGTCAAAGGCAACTTTGCCGAAATGAATGAGGAACTATGCAATGCTGCTACAAATGCCCATACCTTTGCCGGTATACTGATGCCTATAATCGGGAACCTTTCTTATATGCTCTATGCTTTGACTGCGGCAGTCGGAGGGGTTATGACAATATATGGTCATCTTGATATAGGAAGCATTGCTTCGTTTTTGCAGTACACACGGTCCTTCACACAGCCCTTGAATCAAGTATCACAGCAGATGAACTCAATACTGACAGCATTGGCAGGCATGGAACGCATATTCGAAGTGCTGGACGAAAAGCCCGAGGAGGATAATGGGTATGTTGAGTTGGTATTTGCTGAGGAAAATGAAAAGGGTGAATTGGCAGAGACAGAAAAGTCCACAGACAAATGGGCATGGAAGTATCCTAAGAAGGATGGAAGCGTGAGCTACACAAAGCTTGAAGGAGATGTGCGTTTTGAGGATGTAACCTTTGGCTACGAGGAAGGCAAGACGGTATTGAATAAGGTTAGTCTGTATGCAAAGCCGGGACAGAAAATTGCCTTTGTAGGCTCCACCGGCGCCGGAAAAACCACCATTACAAATTTGATCAACCGTTTTTATGATGTACCGGATGGTAAGATAAGATATGACGGTATAAACATAAATAAGATAAAAAAGGCAGATTTAAGGCGTTCGCTATCAATGGTTTTACAGGATACGCATCTGTTTACGGGAACAGTCATGGAAAACATCCGCTATGGCAAACTGGATGCAACTGATGAAGAGGTTGTCAAGGCAGCAAAGCTTGCAAATGCACATTCCTTTATACAGCATCTGCCTGAAGGCTATAACACAATGCTGACCTCGGACGGCGCAAATCTAAGCCAGGGACAGCGGCAGCTTCTTGCAATAGCCAGAGCTGCAGTTGCCAACCCTCCGGTTCTGATTTTGGATGAAGCGACAAGCTCAATTGATACAAGAACGGAAGCCTTGATAGAAAAGGGCATGAATACTCTCATGGAAGGGAGGACTGTTTTTGTCATTGCCCATAGACTTTCTACCGTCCGCAACTCTGATGCCATAATGGTCCTGGAAAACGGAACCATAATAGAGCGGGGAGACCATGAAGATCTAATCGCCGCTCAAGGCAAATATTATCAACTGTATACGGGTATGTTCGAGCTATCTTAGCAGTGAAACTGTCATCCTGAACGCAGTGAAGGATCTAAGGACCGACTTAAGCTTATAATTCCTTGCTTTCTATGCCTTCTTCAAAAAAGCTTCTGATATTTGTTATGGGAGAGATGATTTTCCTGGCTACCTCGGGGCGGTTCATAGTATATAAATGTATTCCGGCTGCACCTCCGGACAGCAGGTCTATTATCTGCTCTGTTGCATAGGCTATACCCGCTTCCTTCAATGCTTCGGGGTTATCCCCGTATTTGTCCAGTATGCGCCTGAACTTTGCGGGAATAGATGCGCCGCAAAGACCTGTAATGCGCTCAATTTGCTTTTTGTTAATTACAGGCATAATACCGGCTGAGACCGGGAGCTTGACATCAAGTATATCGAGCTTTTCCAGCAAAGAATAATATAGATTATTATCAAAGAAAAGCTGGGTAATCAAGAAGTCAGCACCGGAATCTGCTTTTAGCTTCAG
>JAQVFD010000127.1 GCA_028697435.1 Clostridiaceae bacterium | reverse complement strand
ATTTCCGAGGACATCATCATAAAACCCGGGGAAATTGCCATGGTGAAAACCGGAATAGCAATACAGATTCCGGACAGCAATATAGGAGGCTTTGTATTTCCAAGAAGCGGAATTTCCAGCAGATTTGGGGTTTCCCTTGCAAACTGCGTGGGAGTTATCGATTCTGATTACACAGGTGAAATAATTTGTCCCGTAATCAATCACGGCAGTAATGATTATACTATAAAATCAGGAGACAGGATTGCGCAGATAGTATTTATGCCTGTTCTGGATGTACGGCTTCAAAGGGTTGATAAATTGGAAATAACGGGGAGAGGATCGGGAGGCTTTGGTTCCACAGGTAAGTGAATTAAATAGGAATAATCGTCCACTTCATTAATATAATTAACTATAGAATTGTAATGGGGTGGTACTATGAGATTCAGCAAGCTTGGCGGGAAGGAGATTGTTTCCCTGCCTGACTGTGAAAGGCTGGGCTACTTAGGTGATTGTGACCTTGTAATTGATGAGGAGACCGGTAAGATAAAGTCTCTTATAGTTCCTGAAAACAAAGGTACATTATCGTTTTTTATTGACAGAAGGTATGTAGAGATTCCATGGGAAAGAATAAAAAAGATAGGGAATGACATGATAATAATCGATTTTGCGGATATATTGAAGTAGAAAAAAGAGCTGCGGATATTGCAGCTCTTTTTTTTTGACTTCAATTAACATCATTGATTTTAGATATTCACAAGCCGTATTTGATTTACATATTATGAAGTAATTTTATGATTTGGAGGAGTCTGTGTGAAAAGCTTAAAATACCTTATTGTAGGAGGTGATGACAGGTTTGTTGAACTTGCAGTACTGTTTAAACTGGGAAAAGCCGACATCACCACATATGGGATGGACCTAAAAGCTTTGAATGACATTAAAAATTACTCTACTCTCGACGAGGCACTGGAAAACTCAGATATTGTCATCTGTCCAATACCCTTTTCCAAAGATATACACAAGATCAATACAAAATATTCCGGTATTGATATCGAAATTGAAGAATTATTCAAGAAACTCGGAAAAGGAAAGAAGCTTATATTAGGTGCAATTAACAATTATTCAAAGGACCTTGCAGAAAAATACGGAATAGAATATTGGGATTACCACAAAGATGAAAGGTATCAGATACTGAACACTATTCCCACTGCAGAAGGAGCTTTGTCAATACTGATTAATGAAACTAAGGAGACACTCTTTGGAAGCAGAATACTCATACTTGGTTATGGCAGGATAGGCAGGCTGCTTTCCGAGTACCTGAAAGCTCTCGGCGCAAAAGTATATGTTGAAGCAAGAAAGGAGTCCGATCTTAGCTGGATAAATGCAAGAGGAATGCATGCAGTACCTATTAAAGAAATTCCGATGTATTTGAGAGATATGGATATAGTTGTCAACACCGTTCCTGCAGTAATACTGGATAACTGCATGATTGATTTAGTAAAAAAGGATACTCTAATTCTGGATCTGGCTTCACTACCGGGGGGAACAGATTTTGACTATGCTTCAGAGAAAGGCATTAAAACAATTCATGCCTTGGGAATCCCGGGAAAGATAGCTTGTAAATCAGCAGCCGTGTATATTTACGAGACAATAAAAGATCATTTGCGGGAACAGTAATAGAAAGGAGTTTAATAATGGAAGTTGACGGTTTGAATATAGGAGTGGCAGTTACCGGTTCTTTTTGCACCTTTGATAAACTAATTCCTGAAGTAGAAAAGCTTGTTGAGAAGAAAGCCAATGTATACCCAATATTCTCAACAAACGCCGCGTCAATGGACACAAGGTTTGGAAAAGCGGAAGACTGGCTGAGGCGTTTTGAAGAAATTACCGGCAACAGTGTGATAAAGACAATAGTTGATGCTGAACCAATCGGTCCAAAAGATATGATAGATATTTTAGTAGTATCACCCTGTACAGAGAATGGTTATAGAATACAAAACACTTTAGTTATAGATTAAAAATGATGTTTATTTTGTTCTTATATGCATAGATTTTTTTTATCAGACATTCTGAAAGCTGTTTAATAGCAGGAGATTCCGATGATACAAGCTCTTCCTCAAGCTTATGTATATACGATTCATAATCTATGCTGTCATTAAGCGAGATAGTATTATTTACTTGCTGCAGCTTCTTCTTTTTGAGCAGTTCAATTTGTGTATCAAGCTCAGTAATTCTATCAACAAAGGTTCCGGATTCAGACAACTTATAGTTCTCAAAAAGGCTAAGATAGCGGGTTTTAGACTTGCTTAAACGTTTTATTTGCAAGTCCATAGATTCTGCTTTAGCTATTGTATATTTCAGATAATCAGTATCTTGACTTATTAATTGGATGGCTTTTTCCCGTAATTCCTTGTTTCCAATAATTGATTTAATTTCTTCAAGCACTGATTTTGTCAGTTTTTCTGCATTTACGTAATTTGAGCATCTACAGCATCTCAGATATATATATTTCCTACCCTTTGAGGAAGTGTAGAAGGTTGATAATGGCATGCCGCACTTCATACAAAATGCTTTTAATTGTGTTCCGTTATAATCGGTTGCTTTTCCGGCTGCCTTTTTCTTTATTCCGGAGCTTGTTTCCTGAACTTTGTTCCACAATTCAGTATCAATTATTGCAGAGTGCGTTCCTTTTATGCTGTATTGATACTTCGTACCGGTCAAGTGTCTGTTAATACCAATGTAGGCAGGATTGTGTATAATATATGAGATGCTGCTGCCTCTAAATTCGCAGCCCCGTTTAGTCTTGCAGCCCATACTGTTCAAATATCCTGCTATTGCGGAACAGCTCATAGAGCTTTCGGTATAAAGCTTGAAAATCAACCTTACTGTAAATGCTTCCTCTTCATTTATAATAAGCTTTTTATCTACATTGTTATAACCCAATAGTGAAGATGATTTTCCTCCCTTTCTTGCAAACTCCGTAAGTCCCAGCTTTACATTTTCAACAATGGTATTCCTCTCAAATTCTGCAATAGAACCCAAGAGCTGCAATGTCATACGGCCTACCGGTGTAGAAGTATCGAATTTTTCCGAATAGCTGGCAAAGGATACATTATTCCTTTCGAAAATATCTATTAGATGTAATAAGTCTTTGAGATTTCTTGATAGTCTTGAGATTTTCCATACCAGAACAATATTAAACCGGCCGCTTCCGCAATCTTCAATAAGTCGTTTCAACTCAAGCCTGTCCTTCAGGCTCTTACCGGAAACGCCAAGATCCATGTATAAATCATGTATCACTATTCCAAAAGCACTGCAATATTTCTTGAGTGTTTCTGCTTGTGCAGATGGAGATTGACCGTCCAGAGCCTGCTCCTCTGTACTGACCCTGATATAAAGTGCAGCCCTGGGGTTTTCTTTGTTTGACATGTTCTCACCCGTATATTTATCTGTTTGTTTAATTATATTAACCAACATTGAATAATAAGCATGAAAAAAATGCGGTATGTAATTCCGCACTTTCCGCATGTTGTGTCCTGTTTGCAGAATTGCTATAATTTTAATAAAGGGAATAATAATATTCAAAGAAGGAGAGGTCCTATGAATATAATAGATACCTTTCTGCTAAGATACGCAAAGGAGTATGACTTTTACAATGAATTGGCCCATCAGGTAGCGACGATTTGTGAGACTATTATTCACAGAAGCGGAATCAGAGCCATTGTAACCTATAGGGCAAAGAAGCCAGATAGCCTCAAAGATAAGCTGATTAAAAGGAATTTAAACAAAAAATATCAGAATATAGAACAGATATACCGGGATATTGTAGATTTGTCCGGGGTTAGAATAGCAATTTACTTTCCCGGTGACAGGGAGGAAATAGGCAGACTTATAGAAACTGAATTTATTACCAATAAAATCAGGAAATTTCCTAACCCTGAGCAGAAGCATAATCAGGACAATCCATTTAACAGACGTTTTAAGGGTTATGATGCAGTGCACTACAGAGTAAAGATAAAAGAGGAGAAGCTGGAGGAAAACAATAAAAGATTCGCACATGCCCAAGTTGAAATACAGATAGCATCAGCCCTTATGCACGCATGGGCAGAAGTAGAGCATGATCTCGCATACAAGCCACAGATAGGTAAACTTTCTGAGGAAGAATCCTATATACTTGATGAGCTTAACGGAATTGTACTTTCGGGAGAAATAGCTCTTGAAAGGCTTCAAAAGTCTTTTAAGCAAAGGATAGCCTCAATGGAGCAGCAATTCAATAACCATTATGAGCTTGCCGCTCTCTTAAGGGAAAAAGTGGGCTCAGATCTTCTGAAAAATTACTTCATGGGCAAGGTGGATATTTTGTTGAGATTCCTGCAGAAGACGGGAATGGATAATCCAAGGGAAATTCGTATGTACCTTAATGCTTTGGATAGTATAAGAGAATCCGTCGGATACAAATCAGTAGTGGATTATTTTGTAGACCTTGTGTTGAATCATAATCCCAATTATTATACTCAATATGTTGAAGCTAAATTTGAGTCAAGCTATAATAACCCATATATATCCATACAAAAACAAATGCTTCTAAGCAAAGAGAATAAACAACTTAATTCCTTCGTTGAAAGATGGATAATATTTGAAAAGGTCATAAAAGCTTTGGACTGTAATACCTCAGTGCAAAGAGAATCCATTTCTGTTATAGTCAGAAGGAATTTAACTGTTGATGAGATAATACTTGATGCCGTTAAGAATTTAGAGAAAACCAGGAATCAAATAGTATATGATAATACAATTCCTGATAGTTTGCATTTGAGAAATGCCGCTGACTCAATACCTATAATACTGAATAAGCTTGTAGAACTTGCTTCGGAGGATAAGAAAGAAGTTATTTATGGAGCCTTGGAGAGAATGGCTAAATAGTTTTGTTAATTATAATTATTACCTACAGGCAATACTTTATCAAAATTGGCAAATGCAATAACCGATACACCGGTACTAATGGCAGCAAAGGCGCATGTCAGAAATGGCAAGCCAATAGTAGTGGGGATCTCTTCAAATGACGGACTGGGGTTGAATGCAAAGAACTTAGCGGTACTACTGAATTCAAAGTATTACTACTTTATTCCCTTCGGTCAGGATAATCCTACTGCAAAAAGAAATTCTCTGGTTGCCAAAATGGAGCTCTTAATACCGACTGTTGAAATGGCATTGGAAGGGAAGCAACTCCAGCCAATGATAATTGAAAATTTTAAATAGAGAGGAATAATCACATGAAGCTGCTTGTACAGAAATTTGGAGGAACATCTGTTTCAACACAGGAAAGAAGAGAATTAGTGGTTGATAAAATAGAAAGCGCAGTGAATAAAGGTTTTTTACCTATTGTTGTTGTTTCTGCAATAGGAAGAAAAGGTGACCCATATGCCACAGATACTCTGATAAACCTTGCAAGTTCCGTAGGAATCAAAAACAACCCGAGAGAAATGGATATGATTATGTCTTGCGGGGAGGTAATATCCTGTGTCGTATTGTCCAATACAATAAAAAAGAGGGGTTATGACAATATAGTGCTGACAGGTGGACAATCAGGTATAATAACTGATGAGAAATACGGTGATGCTGAGGTATTGAGAGTTGAGCCCCATTATATAAACGAATGCATTACGAAAGGGCTTATACCTGTTATTGCAGGATTTCAAGGTATATCCGAGAATGGTGAAATAACAACTCTTGGAAGAGGCGGAAGTGATGTTACAGGTGCTATAATAGGAGAAGCCCTTAACGCTGAAGCAATCGAGATATATACAGATGTTGAAGGGGTAATGACAGCAGATCCGATGATTGTTCCCGATGCAAAGGTGATGAATACCATATATTACAATGAAGTCTTTCAAATGGCAGAATACGGGTCAAAGGTAATTCATCCCAGAGCGGTAGAGGTGGCAATGAGAAGCAGTCTGCCTATATTTATTAAAAATACTATGTCGGACTCGGCAGGCACATTAATAACCAATTGTGATAAGAACCGCAGATACAGGTATGATAAGAGTGATAAACTACTGACAGCTGTAGCCCATGTAGGCGGAAGAGCGAGAGTAAGGATACTATTTAACGGCTCCGCTAAGGAATACGAAAATGACAATCATCTGTTCAATGCAATAGCTTCGGAGGGAATCAGCATCGATATGATTAATGTGAATCCTGAGTTTAAACTATTTATTATTGTTGATGATGATATTGAAAAACTTGAAACAGTGCTGAATAAATATGGGTATAACTATGAAATAAAAAAGAATTGCAGTAAGGTTACGATAATCGGAAACAAAATGCGTGGGGTTCCGGGGGTAATGGCAAAAGCAATAAGTGCCCTGGCACATCATAATATTGAAGTACTGCAGACATCTGATTCCCATACTACGATTTCATGTCTTATAGAAAGTGAATATACAAATACCGCCGTAAATGCTTTACATCAAGAGTTTGAGCTTGGTAAAACGGCATTATCGGAATAGAACCAACAAACAAAATCCTCA
>JAQVFD010000126.1 GCA_028697435.1 Clostridiaceae bacterium | reverse complement strand
TTCCGATGCGCAAATCATTATTCTTCTTGCAATGAACTTTGGATCCTCTCCTGCATAAAGCATTTTGGCAAGATAATGAAGCACGGCATCAGGGTCTGAGCCCCTCATGCTTTTTATAAATGCCGATATGGTGTCGTAATGGTTTTCACCTTTTTTTTCATAGTTCACAGCTCTCTTTTGAATACAATCCTCTGCGGTCTTTAAGTCCACAAGAATCTTGCCGTCACTGCCTCTTTCCGTCGTAAGTGCCGCCAATTCAACTGCATTTAATGCAGACCTGGCATCTCCGTTGGCGATATTGACTATATGAGCCATAGCCTCCTCGGTAATCACTATATTATAAGAGCCAAGCCCTTTCTTATCATCGGTCAGACATCTTTCAACCAGTTTTCTGATATCTTCTGCTTTAAGAGGATTAAGCCTGAAAATTGTAGATCTTGAAATAAGCGCATCATTCACCTCATAATATGGATTTTCTGTAGTAGCCCCAATTAATATGACTGTACCATCCTCCACATAAGGAAGCATTGCATCCTGTTGTGATTTGTTAAAACGGTGAATTTCATCTATGAAAAGTATCGTTCTCTGGTTGTACATTCCCTTTCGGTTCTTTGCCTCTTCCACTACCCTGCGTATGTCTCCTACCCCGGAAGTCACTGCATTAAGCTGTTCAAAGTAAGACTTTGTGGTATTTGCAATTATTTTTGCCAGGGTAGTTTTGCCTGTACCCGGGGGGCCGAATAATATCAATGAAGTGAGCTTATCAGCTTTTATTGCACGATAAAGCAATTTCCCCGGAGCAACAATGCCTTCCTGACCGACAAATTCAGAAAGATCCTCCGGTCTCATCCTAAGAGCAAGAGGGCTCTCTTTCTTCATTTCTTGCTCCCTATTCATATCAAAAAGGCTGTACATATCTTTCTTCATAAGTATATACCTTCTTTCACAGCATAAGTGTTCTTAAAGAAAAAGCAATGGGGTTAATCCCCATCGCCTAGAATTGCACTTTAACGTTCTGCCTTTCAGTTTCATCAGCCTTGAAGAAGGGTTCTTCCCTGAAGCCGAACAAACTGGCTATAATGTTTGCCGGCACAACCTGTATAGCATTATTGTAAATAAGAACTGTATCATTGTAGAACTGTCTTGCATAAGCAATTTTATCTTCTAATTCAGACAGTTCCCCTTGAAGCTCCATGAAGTTTGTATTGGCCTTCAGGTCCGGATAACTTTCAGCCACTGCAAACAAACGTCCCAATGCTCCGGTCATTTCCGCGTTTGCTTTCATCATTTCTTCCGGATTACCTGCACTGATATATTGATTCCTTGCCTTTACAACTGCCTCCAAGGTATCCGATTCATGTTTTGCATAGCCCTTTACTGTTTCAACAAGATTAGGTACAAGGTCAAATCTTTTCTTTAATTGAACATCTATTTGAGCCCATGAATTTTTAACTCTGTTTCTTTTTACTATTAGACTATTATACGCACTTATTGTGATTAAAACAAGCAGTAACAGTACACCAAATATTACTATTTTCACAAAACTCATCCTCCTTATTCACGACCTAGAATGCCCCTGCTCCGCCACCGCCACCGCCTCTGCCTCCTCCGCCGGAAAAACCTCCGCCGCCTCCGCTGCCGGAGGAAGACTTAGACACTGCCTGCCTGTAAACGGATTCTGTAGTCTTAACCATTGAGTTAGTTACATTATCTATTGTATCAAAATAATTGTACTTATGTCCATAGCGCCCATAGTATAAATATGTCAGTCCCGCATTATTGAAGTCCTCTTCCCTGAAAACAAGTTTAAGCTGGCTTATGACTTCCTTAGCAACCCCAAGGGTTATGGCATATACCAGATAATGCTCCCACATAACTACTGCGGGCAAATCTGCTTTATCAATGCTGCTGAAATGCAGGAGGAACTTTCTGAAAGCCTTCCACATCCTAAACTGCTCTACACCGTATATTGACCTTCTTTTTATTGTCAAAGAGTATATCAGCAGTATAATTGATACTATTATCAACACAACCAAACCAAGAATATTTTCATACTTTGCAGCCGAAAATCCGCCGAGCACCATTCCAAAAACAGCTGTTAATATACCTAAAAGCATTCCTTTTGTAGTATTCTTATCAAAGAAGGAAAAGCCGTCTGCTTCAGATTTTACAAGTCCTATCCATTCATCGTAATCCTTCTTGAAACCTATTGCACCTTCTCTTGTCTTTGAAGAATTCTCAATATCCTCAAGGGATATCTTTTCTCTGTCTCCTACTTCATGTATCAGCAATTCAATTATGTATTTCTCGTGAGCAGTCAGAACTTCCATATCCGCATTATTGTTAAGTTTGAATATATATTCGTTTTTAACCCTATTCTTGAATATCCCATTAGTTTCTTCCTTTTCAACAATAAGCTCCAAGTATTTTCTTCTAACCAAATCCATTAATGTCGCAGTTAGGTCTCTTGGCTTCACCCCGCCAAAATTCCACAGTACTGAGAGAACTGCAGGTGAATAGCTCTCTGGAAGCTCCCTGAAATAATCCCCGGAGAATTTTGCTTTGTATTCCTTGTCATATTTAAAATACAAATAAACAATCATCAATAACTCAAACAATGCATATACAAATGAAAGCCCGACAATTATCCTTGCCCTTGTCCTTCTCGCATTTGCAGCCTCGGCAAATTCATTTTCTTCAGCCATAATCTCTGTTAGTGCGTCCTTATTAATTGCCTTCTTTGAGTCTTTAATCAATTCGGGAGGGAAAAGGACCCTTGCTTCGACATAGTTTCTGGGAGGCAGTTCCTCTACCTTCAGGCTTACCGTCTTGGAATCAATTATCTCAGAAACCCCGGAAAGAGGTCCATGTCCGAAAACCTTTACCTGTTCCTTATCTGCACCCTCCGGAATTGTAATTACTATCGCAAAGTTCTCTATTTTTACTTCGGTATCCTCGCCCATGAATTTCCAGTTTAGTTCCGCAATATCATTATATTTAGCAGCGGCGTTTAAAACCCTGTATTTCAAAGTGAATGTCCTGCTTTCATTTTGTGCTGCAGAAAATATCTTAAGCCTTATACCGTCGCCTTCATTAATCAGTTGATATGTATTTTCATTTTCCGAGTTATCCTGAGCAAAGGAAGAAAAAACACCTGACTGGCTTCTATAAACCTCTATAGCTTCTATACCGTCACTGCCGGCTGTCTTAAGAGTCCTGAATACACCCCTGAAACTACCGTTAAATTCATAAGTTATCTCTTCAGTAATATCCATGTTTCCCATATTGTCAAGCTTCGCATTTATTCTGAAGCTGCTCATATAATAACTTCTGTCGTCATCACAATAAGCAGTCATTGCAGATAGCAGCATGGATATAGTAAGAATTATCAGTAATACAGAAATTTTCCTCCTCAAATGGACCTCACCTCCTAAGCAACATTGTATAACAAATGATGGTAAAGTAAAAGAAAAAAATAGGGTTGCCATTTCATATGACAACCGCTACTGTTCGATGCTGCTTCTATTTTATAATTTTTTCTACGTATTCCGAAGTGAAGGCTGCAAGTAATGCACCATATCCCAGATCAAACTCCATTATATCTCCAACCTTATATTCCTTAACGCAGTCAGTTACATCAACAATTAAATGGTCACTGCTTGCCCCTATGACTATTGCGCCCTTATCCCGGGGTTGTATACCGTCTACCTTTAAGTCCTGTCTGCCGGAAGCTAAGATAGCCCTTTTTCTGATTCCTCTATCGGTGAACACAGGCTTCTCGCCGAAAGCATCAACCCCAATCTCCCCTATAGGGAGGGAGGGTTTTTCTTTAAGCTCTATTATTTCTGCCATATATGTGAATACATCTCCATAAGTGCCATCTATTCTTTCTCCGTAAGCAGTTTCATTTCCAAGCACTATAGCTTCCCCCAGGCGCAGCTGATTGATACCTTTCGGGACTTGACCCTTTTCCACCAAGTGCAAACTGCTTGAGTTTCCACCGGAAATAATATTCAGCTTTAGATTATATTTTTTCTCAATCTCATCTGCCAAGGCTGTTAACAGTCCAAGATTCTCCCGGCTTGGTATTACCGCCCCATAGCAGGTAAGATTAGTACCGATTCCTACAAGCTTGACTCCGGGGAGTTCGATTATTCTGCCTGCGAACTCAACTGCGTCCTCATACCAAACTCCTTCCCTCAGATCCCCAAGGTCTATCATGAGTACAATTTTGTGAATTTTCCCCTTCTGCAGCGCCTTCTCAGAAATAGTTCTTATAGTCTCATACTCTGAGTTAAGACTTATATCAACATGCTCAACAACTTTGTCAGCCTGTGACAGCATTGGAATTCTAAGAAGCATTTTTTCAACATTAAGTTTTTCCAACTTCAATATGTTTTCAATCCTCGAATCTGCAAGCATCCTTACTCCCGCTGACACTGATGCTTCCGCAATCTCCGGTATGCCGCAGTATACCTTTGTTACGGGCACAACATCTATTCCAAGTCTTCCACACTTTTCTGCCAATACTTTGGTATTATTCATAAGCTTTTCTCTGTTGACTACTATTGCAGGATAACCCATAGTTCTCCTCACCTCATCTCTAAACTTCCTATTAAAAGCTTAAGTGCCGCTTCAGGAAATCTCTTTGAAAGTACTCCCAAAGATGACATTATATAATGATTATCAATCAGAACCTTGGCTTCGGCTCCGGGATACAATTCAGTTCCTTTGCCCTGCAGCCCGATTGACTGCAATATATCAATCCTTCCGGGGAGTCTGGTCAGTGCACCTCCGGTTCCTATTATATACTTTATGTTTGTAAGGTCCTTACCTTCGGCAACAGTTTTCTTACCTGTAGGGCCGTAAAGGAACCTCAGCTTTCCTGCATGCCTTTCCAAAGATGTAAGAACAGCTTCCCCGGTCAATCTTTCAGCAAAAGCACTTTCCCTGTCAGTTTCGGGAATTGGATTTGCATTTTTTATCAGTTCTTCAGCATCATGGAATTCCTTCTTAAGGTTTTCTAAGCCTATCTTTTCAACTATATGGGCTATATTCACGTATACTCCCATATCTCCTTCAACGGTTCTTTTTGCTATAGGTTCAGGGCTGATAAGCATAAGGTTTATTTCTTCGGATCCTGCCGTAACTGAGTGTACATCTGTCGTAGCTCCTCCCACATCAAACACCACAAGATCTCCCAAATGTTCTTTTATAAGCTTAGCAGCCTCCATTACCGCTCCCGGTGTAGGAATAATGGGACCCTTTACCATATCTCTGACTGCACCCATTCCCGGTGCATATATTATATGCTCTTCAAATACCTCTTGAATGACCTTTCTGGCAGGCTCAACATTAAGCATGTCGACTTTCGGATATACATTATCCACTACATAAAGCCTTGTATTTGTTTCTTCTGAGATAAGCCTTACTTCCTCCTGATTCTCAATATTACCTGCATAAATTACAGGAATGCCAAGATCCATGGAAGCAATCATTTCAAAATTGTGCAAGGCGGTATCCCTTTCTCCGTAATCCACTCCACCTGCAACCAATATGATATTCGGCCTAATATCTTTTATCTTTTTCAAATCCGTTCTTCTGAGTTTGCCGGCAGTAACATGCTTTATTATTGCTCCCGCGCCCAGGGCGGCCTCCTTTGCAGCTCTGACCGTCATGTCATAAACAAGCCCGTGAACCGTCATTCTGAGACCTCCGGCAGCACTGCTGGTTGCAAGGAATTCATCCCATTCCAGTTCGGTTACCCTAAGGTTCTTCTTAAGGTCATCCACTGCACCTTTAAGTCCTATAGTTACATCACCATCACACACCGAAGTAGGAGCTTGCCCTTGTCCTATGAATTCCGGACAAGGGCTCATAATTTTGTCAAATGCATTAACTACTGTAGTTGTACTGCCAATTTCAGCGACCAGTACACTAATCTTCATTATTCTACTTTTCCCTTCTTCTCTTAACAAGGTAGCTTGCTACATCAATTCCGTGGGTTCCTCTGCCGAAGCCCGCGTCCATTCCCGCTTCAACAGCTATCTCGTTTGTGACCTGTGTACCGCCTACAATAAGCATGACTTTATCCCTTATACCTTTCTCAACACAAAGATCATGTATTTTTCTCATATTCTTTGTATGAACATCGTCATGGGTAATTATTGTGCTGGCAAGTATCGCATCCGCATTCGTTTCTATAGCTGCATCTACAAGTTTTTCAACAGGGCAGGAGGTTCCGAGATACAGATACTTAATACCGAAGCCTTCTATCCCTCCATGCTTGATATCCAAAGTCTCTTTCATCCCTACAGAATGCTCGTCGTTCCCTATTGTTGCAGCTACCACAAACATTGGTTTTGCGAAGATCTCTTCTCTTATTTCCGCTTCTGACAGTGTTTGAACCTTTTCAGGTATTACAAGCTCATTAACATTAATGTCAAATTTAACTTTACCTTTAATTTCAACTAAAGTACCTTCCGACGGATGCAGTGCCTGTTTGTGTACTACAGTGA
>JAQVFD010000125.1 GCA_028697435.1 Clostridiaceae bacterium | reverse complement strand
ACTGCCCAGAATGCGTTCAAGTTGCCAAACATGTAACGGCTGAGTACAAATGATGCCAGAACTACTATTATTGAACTTCCGTAAGTTCCTCTGCTAAGAGCACTCTGCGGATTGCTCTTCTCGTCTGTCTTTACAAAGGAAGTTCCGATAATTGAAGCTATTATACCTATTGCAGACATAAGCATAGGGAACAATACACCTTCCACTTTACCTGCATATACTATCGAGCCGAGAGTTATTGCAGAAATAATCGAACCTACGTATGACTCGAACAAGTCAGCTCCCATACCGGCTACGTCGCCTACGTTGTCGCCGACATTATCAGCTATAACTGCCGGATTCCTCGGATCATCCTCCGGTATTCCGGCTTCTACCTTTCCTACAAGGTCTGCACCGACGTCAGCGGCTTTTGTGTATATTCCTCCTCCTACACGGGCAAACAAAGCAATTGAACTTGCTCCCAGACCAAAACCTGTTACGATATTTGCATCTCTGATAAATATATATAAAATTCCGACACCCAAAAGGCCTAAACCTACAACACACATTCCCATTACAGCTCCGCCTTTGAACGCTATGCCCAGAGCCTGATTCTGACCTCTTTGTGCAGCACTTGCTGTTCTGGCATTTGCTTTTTTTGCTACCTGCATTCCGAAATAACCTGCAAGTATGGAACAGCATGCCCCTGCGATAAAACATAATGATGTAAGCCAGCTCTTAAGGAATATTCCGATTATTACCATCATTACAATAATAAAAACAAACAATACCTTGTATTCCCTGTACAGGAATGCCATAGCCCCTTCATGAATAAAGCCCATTATTTCTTTCATCCTGTCATTCCCTGGGTCTTTCTTACTAATACTACCAGCTAAGAACCATGCAAAAACCAAAGCAAGTACTCCTGACAACGGAGCCAGAATTATTAAATCCATCTAAATAACCCTCCTACTATATAAATGTGATATACTGTAATACTGTATACATGAATTCCTATACACATCCGGTATTTCTATCGCAGATGTGGAGTTAATATAGCCCAACAAAACGTCAGGCTATTATTGTTGAAATATTATTTTACAATTACCAGTACAACCGATAAAACCATAAACAAAATTGCACTTGCTGTTGTCAGCTTTGAAAACAATGCTTCGTATCCTTTACTTGCTTTCTTTCCGAAAAGCTGTTCTGCACCTCCGGCTATTGACCCGGATAGTCCGGCACTTCTTCCCGGCTGCAGAAGCACGCTTACAATCAATGTCAGACAAACAATGTACTGTAAAACTAATATGGCTACTCTCACTCCTTGCACCTCCTATCTTCATACAGATCATACAATTGTGCCAAAAGAACGTGCAATATTTCTATTCCTTCGCTCTTTCCACCTATTATTCACATTATAATCAGGTAAAATTCTACAAACAATATTTTAACACAAGGTAAGATAAAATACAATAATGGGATTAAATAATCTCACCCATTATTGTATCATAATTTTTTATATTGTATAGCACTTTATAGATTATAAATTAAAAAACGCATTTATCCCCAAATATGTAGACATAGTATCCAAGCCTTCTTCTATTCTCATAAGCTGATTATATTTTGCTACCCTATCCGTTCTGGAAGGAGCACCGGTTTTGATCTGCCCTGCGTTTACAGCAACAACAAGGTCAGCTATTGTCACGTCCTCTGTTTCACCTGATCTATGGGATACAACAGCAGTATATCCTGCCCTGTTTGCCATTTGTATAGCATCCAGAGTCTCTGTAAGAGTACCGATTTGATTTACTTTTATCAGTATGGAGTTAGCTACCCCCATTTCTATTCCCCTTGATAGTCTCTCTGTATTTGTGACAAAAAGATCATCACCGACCAGTTGTATTTTTTTCCCTAATCTTTCGGTTAGAAGCTTCCACCCATCCCAGTCATCTTCAGAAAGTCCGTCCTCCAGTGAAATTATTGGATACTTACTGACGAGATTCTCATAATATTCAACCATTTCCGCAGAAGTCTTCACTACTCCTTCGCCGTCAAGATGATACTTGCCGTCTTCCTTATAAAGCTCTGTTGCAGCAGTATCCATTGCTATGTAAATATCTTGGCCAGGCTCATAACCTGCTTTCTTTATTGCCTCAATAATAACCTGAAGTGCTTCTTCGTTGGAGGTAAGGTTTGGAGCAAAGCCACCTTCATCTCCTACAGCTGTATTATAACCCTTGGCTTTGAGTACAGATTTGAGACTGTGGAAAACCTCAGCACACATCCTCAATGCTTCCTTGAAGCTCTCCGCACCTACAGGCATAACCATAAATTCCTGAATATCCACATTATTGTCGGCGTGTTTTCCACCATTTAAAATATTCATCATAGGAACAGGAAGGGTCTTGGCATTTACTCCGCCGACATACTGATATAGCGGAAGTCCCAATGCTTCTGCAGCTGCATGAGCCACTGCCAGTGATACGCCCAGTATGGCATTGGCACCAAGCTTTCCCTTATTTGGTGTACCATCCAGCTCAATAAGCGCCTGGTCCACTGCAACCTGATCCAGTGCATTCATTCCAATTATTTCCGGTGCAATTATTTCATTTACATTGTTTACTGCAGTCAGCACACCCTTACCAAGATATCTTGACTTATCGCCATCCCTCAATTCTACTGCTTCAAAAGCTCCGGTGGATGCCCCCGAAGGTACCGCAGCCCTACCTAAAGCTCCACCCTCCAACTCAACTTCAACTTCTACTGTTGGGTTCCCTCTGGAGTCAATTATTTCCCGTGCAAATATGTCAGCAATTACTGTCATAGTCAGTACCCTCCTTAAATTTATAAATTGAATTTTACAATTCCGGAAAACTCTTTGGCATCTAAGCTCGCCCCGCCTACAAGAGCTCCGTCTATCTCGGACATATTCATAAGTTCCTTTATGTTTGAGGATTTAACACTCCCCCCATATAGTATTCTCGTTTTCTCAGCCATATCATTTCCACACAATTCAACCAGTTGCTTCCTTATAAATCCAATAACCTCATTGGCATCCCTGCTGGTTGCGGTTTTGCCCGTTCCTATTGCCCAAACAGGCTCATAGGCTATTATCAGGTCATCAAGATTTCTGCTTTCTAAGTCCTTAAGGCATCCTTTCACCTGAGCTGATACTACGTCAAAAGCTTCTCCTGCCTCTCTCTGCTTAAGGGTTTCTCCAACGCAGAGAATAGGTTTTAATTTGTGATCAAGTGCAGCAACTACCTTCTTGTTTATTTCTGAGTCATCTTCCTTGAAATACTGTCTGCGCTCAGAGTGACCTAAAATCACATATTCAACACCAATATCTTTTAAGAATACAGGAGATATTTCCCCGGTATAAGCTCCACTATCCTTATAATACATATTCTGTGCACCGACTCCAATATTACTATTCTTTGAAGTCTTCACCAAATCATTCAGACAAACAAAGGTTGGACATACAACAACTTCAGCGGATGCTCCTTCAATAAGGGGTTTAAGTTCCTCCACAAGTTTAACTGCTTCACTTACTGTCTTGTTCATTTTCCAATTGCCAGCTATAACAGGTCTGCGCATAATCTTACCTCCATATTACATATTATCTATTGCCGCTATCCCCGGAAGCACCTTGCCCTCGATAAATTCAAGGGAAGCTCCTCCTCCTGTAGATATATGCGTCATCTTGTCTGCAAATCCGAGTTGTTCCGCAGCTGCAGCCGAGTCGCCGCCACCGATGATGGTTGTGCCTGTACATTCAGCCATAGCCTTTGCTAATTCAAAAGTACCCGCTGCAAAGTTTGGCATTTCAAATACACCCATTGGACCATTCCATAATACTGTCCTTGCACTTTTCACTATCTCTGCAAATATTCTGCTGCTTTCTTCACCAATATCCATACCCATCATATCTTTCGGAATCATATCAGCCGACACTGTTTTCCTTGGTGAATCATTGCTGAATTCATAAGCAACGACCGTGTCAACGGGAAGCAGCAATTTCACTCCTTTTGCTTCTGCTTTTTTTAGTATTTCTCCTGCTAATTCCACTTTATCGGCTTCAAGTATGGACTTCCCTATTTCATAACCCATTGCCTTGTAGAAGGTGTAGGCCATACCTCCACCGATTAAGAGCGTATCAACTTTATCAATAAGATTTTCAATTACTCCTATTTTATCTGAGACCTTTGCACCGCCCAGAACCGCTACAAATGGCCTTTCCGGTGTGTTCAGAGCCTTGCCCATTATCTCCAGTTCCTTCTTTATCAGAAATCCTACTGTAGACGGCAGATATTCTGCAATACCTGCTGTTGAGGCATGAGCTCTGTGGGCTGTACCAAATGCATCATTTACATATATATCACCAAGGGATGCCAGCTTTTTAGAAAACTCTTTGTCATTCCTTTCTTCTTCCTCATAGAATCTGACGTTTTCAAGCAGCATTACATCACCGTCTTTAAGACTTCCCGCTATTGTCTGCACAGCATCTCCAATTACATCTCCGGCAAGGGTGACATCAGTTCCAAGCCTTTTGGACAGTCTCTCTGCCACCGGCTTCAAGGAATACTTCATATTGAACTTTCCCTTTGGTCTTCCAAGGTGTGACATCAATATGACCTTTGCATTATGCTCTCTCAGGTACCTGATTGTCGGAAGTGCTTCTCTTATTCTTCTGTCGTCTGTAATGGTTCCGTTTTCATCCATGGGAACATTGAAGTCAACTCTTACAAGAACCTTCTTACCATCAACATCTATTTCCTGTATGGATTTTTTGTTCAACATAAGAATCCTCCTAATACAAAATACTGATTCCTTTTAATTATTTATCTGAATGTATTTTATTAAGTCAACCACTCTGTTAGAGTAACCCCATTCATTATCATACCAAGCGATAACCTTTAGCATATTGTCCTGGATAACCATAGTAGATAGTGCATCAAGTATTGAGGAATGTGGATCCTGCTTGAAATCTATTGATACAAGAGGTGCATCACAGTAATCAAGTATTCCTTTAAGTTCATTTTCCGCAGCTCTTTTAAATGCCGCATTAACTTCCTCAACAGTAACATTCCTTTCCAAGTCAACAACTAAATCAACTACCGACACTGTAGGAGTAGGAACTCTCATAGAAAGCCCGGTAAGCTTGCCTTTAAGCTCCGGAAGCACTAATGCAACTGCTTTTGCAGCTCCGGTGGTTGTTGGGATTATTGATAATGCAGCTGCTCTGGACCTTCTCAGATCTGAATGCGGCAGATCAAGTATTCTCTGATCGTTAGTGTAAGAGTGAATTGTATTCATCAAGCCTTTTACAATTCCAAAGTTCTCATGAAGTACTTTGGCTACAGGAGCCAAGCAATTTGTTGTACATGAAGCATTTGATATTATGACATGCTTTTCAGGATCATATTTATCTTCATTTACACCCATAACTATGGTGATATCTTCATTTTTTGCAGGAGCAGATATTATTACCTTCTTTGCGCCACCTGCCACATGAGCTAATGCCGCTTCCTTGCTTGTGAATCTGCCTGTGCATTCAACTACCACATCTACTCCGTACTCGCCCCATTTAATGTTTTCGGGTTTTGTTTCGGCACATATTTCTATTTCTTTTCCATCAACAACTATTGAATGGTCCTTGGCCTGTACATCCCTGTCATACCTCCCATATGTGCTGTCATATTTTAATAGATGTGCCAATGTTTTTGTATCTGTCAAATCATTTATCAATACTATTTCCGCATCTTCTCCAAATTTCTCCAGGGCGATCTTAAAGACCGGTCTTCCTATCCTTCCAAAACCGTTGATACCTACTTTTAATGCCATTTTAATTTCCTCCTTTTAATATCTTATATATTTCCCGAGCAGCAGCTTCGTCTGTTACAACAACTCTGTTTTTTCTGCCCTTGCTTGTCAATATGATTGCCTCAGCTTTTCGGATTCCTCCGCCAACTGACATTACTGTTTTTATACTATCTAAATGCTCCGGTTTTATACCTATGCTGCCTGATTTATATACAATGTTACCATTAACATCAAAATAGCAGCCTACTGCCTCAGCTCTTACATTCAGCTCTTTTAACCTGTTTATCTGCTCTTCTGTAAAATTTCTTTTCTTTGATATGGATTCGATGGAGCTTAATCCATATATCAAAATACTTGTTTCAGCAATGTAATCAAGCACCTTGGCTATATCGGGATCATCGGACATCCTTCTCAGCATCTCCTCATTAATGTTATCCGGAAGGTGCAGAAGATAATAATTACCTCCGATGTTTTTTGCCAGCTTTGCTGCAACTATATTTGCCTGACGCTCCATATCCGCTTTAATTCCGCCTCTGGCAGGAACTATGGTAATATTCTGCGCATCAACCTTACTCGAATTCTCAGCCACTGATAATACCGAGTAGCCTCCGCTGACTGCAATCACATCGTTATCCTCTATTGTTCCCCTAATGCATTCAAAAGCAGCTTTAGCCATTTCAGAAACTACCTGAAGTTCATTTTCAGTATCCCCGGG
>JAQVFD010000124.1 GCA_028697435.1 Clostridiaceae bacterium | reverse complement strand
TTCTCAGTGATACTTTCATCTTTAAGCGTAACTCTTACTTTCGCACTTTTGGAACCGATTATACCAAAGATCCCCTTTGTAGGCTGCTCCAGTATCTCTATATCTATATTATCCTTATCAACTCCTAATTCCGTTAATGCAGATTGCACAGCCTCTTCTATGGTTCTGGCTGTCTTTTCCAACATAATCATATCTATTCTTCCTCCTTTTTTTCAGCCTGAGGCTTCGGCTTCATCATAAAATACTGCTGTATAATAGTAAATACATTACCTGCAACCCAGTATAACGCAAGTCCGGAAGGAACACTAAGCGTAATCCATCCAAACATTATCGGCATGATATTGGTCATCATATTCTGTGTCTGAGCTGCTGTATCCTGCTTTCCTTTTTCTGTCTTTGGTTTAGGGGCACTTATCATCTTCATCTGATAATATGTAGTCCCGGCCGATAATATTGCTAATATAGGTACCCCGTATCCTGCTACTCTCAGCATTGTAGCTGACATTTCCGGCTTACCCAAATCTGTAACCCACCATAAATTCTTTGCGATATTTGCATAAATTTCTGCATCCAAAAACACAAATTTAACCGGATTCTGTATTACATAAAATAATGCAAACAGAATGGGCATTTGAATAAGTGCAGGCAGACAACCTGATGCAGGATTATAGTTATTCTCCTTATAGAACTCCATAAGTTTTTGATTCATTTTTTCTTTGTCGTTCTTATATTTTTCCTGTATCTCCTTCATTTTAGGATTCATCTCATTCATTCTCTTAGTGGATTCTGTCTGTTTGATGTTAATCGGAAGAAGGAGAATCTTGGTAATTATTGTAAAAATTATTATTGAGTATCCATAGTTTCCAACAAAATCAAATATGAACTTCAACAACATACCTAAAGGTTTGGCGATAAAATCTAACAAATCTTTTCCCCCTTAATATTAAGTTTATATAAAACCTAAGGTTTTTCTTTCTTTGCCGGTACGGGATCATATCCTCCGGGATTAAATGGATTACATTTTAAAATTCTGCTTGCAGATAAACATAACCCACGTGCGGCTCCATGTTTTTCAATAGCTTCGATAGCATAATTTGAGCAAGTAGGTATGAATCTGCACTTACCTCTGGACAATGGAGAAATCAATATCTGATATACCTTTATAATTCCAATAAAAAGCTTTCTCATTTATTCCTCGCTTTTTTTAAGCTTGGCCCTTCTAAGAATTGAAATAATATTGTTTTCAATAATTGAATAATCGGTTGATCCGCTACCCACTCTTGCTGTAAACACTAAATCAAATCCAAATTTTGCACTATCAACATGCTTTCTGTATGCTTCTTTCATTCGCCTTTTAACTCTGTTTCTGATAACGCTTTTTCCAACCTTCTTACTTGCCGAAAATCCCACTCTGTTAAAATTAGAACTATTTGAAATAATATACATGACAACATATTTTTCTACATAATACTTTCCTTCATTATAAACTTTCTTAAATTCATAATTCTTTTTAAGCTTATGCATTGTTGCCATATCCCGTCTCTTCCCCTTCATACAGAAAAAGGCCACAGTTCGCGGCCTTATACTGTCAATCTTTTTCTACCTTTTCTTCTTCGCCTTCTCAGGACTTCCCTACCTGTCGCTGTGCTCATTCTTTCTCTAAAACCATGAACTTTCTTTCTTTGCCTTTTCTTCGGCTGATATGTCATTAACATGCTGTGCACCCCCTAACTCTGAGTTAATCTATTATGTTAAAGCATTATTAAGCATAATCCACCACTTTACTATTAAAATTATATCGGCATTGGTAGCCTGTGTCAATATAATATTTTCAGTATCTATACTCATCATTTTTACTAATCTTATTTTTATTGAACTTAACCTGACTTTTTGCTATTATTATATATGAGTGTGCATAACACGGCATATTTGCTAAAGTTATCAACAAATGTGCACAATCTGTGTATAATCTGTTTATTTGTGTGTATTAACTCCTTTTTTATTGTCAATAATCTGATAAACACATTTATTTATATATTCTGCGAAAAGGATTTATCCTTGGAAATACTGGTTTTTTTTATATATAATTTGTGGATAAGCATATTGTTTATTGTGTTAATAACATCGTTTTATTTTTTACACACACTTAATTATACTTTTGTTATTCAGTTTATATTAACAATATTTATAGTATATATTAACAAGTTATTCACAATTTTATTCATTTTTAGAAAATTACTTATCAATTTTCCGGACACTGGCGTATTCTGCAATTAGTGGTTCACAGCTAATGTCTTGCGACTGAAGTTTATCTGTTAAGGAGGCTTTTTATGTATTCGCAGCTAATAGAAATCTGGGAGAAAACTTTAAATGTAATTAAGGTTGAATTGACGGAGGTAAGCTTTAACACCTGGCTCAAAGCTATACAACCTGTTTCATTAAAAGAAAATGTTCTTACTTTTTCTGTTCCGGATGATTTTACAAAAGGTATACTTGAAGCAAGGTATAGCATGCTGATAAAAAATGCTTTAAAGCAAGTAACCTCTGAATATTACAATATCAGATTCATAATCCCTACCGAAGAGAATTATGATTCAATGATGACAAACAGGTCTGATACAAATCAATCTGAAGAATCTGTCAATTCTTCTTTGAATCCTAAATATACTTTTGAAACCTTTGTAATAGGAAACAGCAACCGTCTTGCTCATGCGGCTTCTGTTGCTGTAGCGGAATCACCGGCCAAAGCTTATAATCCTCTTTTTATTTATGGAGGTGTTGGACTGGGGAAGACTCACCTCATGCACGCAATAGGTCACTACATACTTAAGCAGAATATACGATCCAAGGTTGTCTATATTTCTTCGGAAACTTTTACAAATGAACTTATCAATTCAATCAGAGATGATAGAAACAATGAATTCAGGAGCAAATACAGAAATGTAGATGTTCTTTTAATAGATGATATTCAATTTATAGCAGGAAAAGAAAGTACCCAGGAAGAGTTTTTCCATACCTTTAATTCCTTGTATGAGGCGAATAAGCAAATAATTATATCAAGCGACAGGCCTCCAAAAGAAATAAGAACTTTGGAGGAAAGACTCAGATCAAGATTTGAGCAAGGCTTAATAGCTGATATACAACCTCCGGATCTTGAAACCAGAATAGCAATATTAAAGAAAAAAGCAAAATCCGAGAACCTCTCAATTTCAGATAATGTCATGCTTCTTATAGCAAAAAAAATTCATTCAAATATTCGGGAGCTTGAAGGAGCTTTGATAAGAGTTGTAGCCTACTCTTCTCTTACAAACGGTGAAATAAACGAAGATCTTGCAAATGAAGCATTAAAGGATATACTATCAAACGCAAAACTGAAAAAAGTCACTCCTGCAGTGATAAAAGATGTTGTGGGAAACTACTATAATATTACTATTGAAGATTTCAAAGCAAAAAAGAGAAGCAAATCTATAGTTTTACCAAGACAGATTGCAATGTTTCTATGCCGGGAGCTTACTGACCTTTCGCTTCCGAGGATAGGCGAAGAATTCGAAAGAGACCATACTACAATAATGCATGCATATGAAAAAATATCTTCCGATATGAATATAGACGCCCAGTTAAAATCTGTTCTTGAGGAATTGAAAAGCAAAATAGAGAGTTAATATCCTGTTAATATACTATTAATAACATGTTTATATTTTTTTTAATAATTTTTGTTATACTTTAGTATCAACAGAGTTTATCAAAAACATCCACAAACTATAAACAACAACCTCTGTTATTACAGCAGGACCCCGGGGGCTTTTGCACATATTAACAGTCCCTACTACTATTACTACTAAAAATATTATATTATATTATATTAATAAAATATCGGAGGTTATCCACAATGAAAATAATAACCACAAAGTCTGTTCTTTTAGAAAGTATAAATATTGTTCAAAAAGCAGTTCCTTCAAAAACTACTCTTCCTATTTTAGAAGGAATTCTTTTTGATGCTAAAGGCGGCAAACTGAAACTTACAGCAACAGATCTGGAAATAGGAATTGAAACAGTATCAAATGTAGATGTTATTGAGCCCGGTAAAATTGTTTTATCCTCAAGAATAATAGGGGATATAGTAAGAAAACTTCCGGATTCAGATATAGAAATAGAAACATCAGAAGGAAACTTAGTAAGTATAAAAAGTGAAGGATCAAAGTTCAAGATTGTAACTCTTCCTTACGAAGAATATCCTGAGCTTCCGGCAGTGAAGAAAGAAAGCGGCATAGTACTTAAACAAAATATACTGAAAGAAATGATCAGAAAAACGATATTTGCAGTATCCTTTGATGAAGTAAGACCTATACTTACAGGAGTTCTTTTTGATGTATCCGGCAATGAGCTTACAATGGTGGCTCTCGATGGTTTCAGGATGGCCGTTAAGAAGAACTCAATTATAAATGATAATAATTTTAGAGCTGTTATTCCGGGAAAGACTTTAACTGAAATAGGTAAAATAATAAATGAAAAAGAAGAAAATGTTAACATCTATTTTTCTAAAAATCACATTCAAGTTCAAATAGAGGATACAATAATAGTATCAAGATTACTTGAGGGAGAATTTATTAATTATAAGCAAATAATACCCTCTGAATATAAAATAAAAATAAAAGTGTCTTCAAACTTACTTATGGAAGCATGTGACAGGGCTGCGTTATTTGCAAGAGACTCCAGCAACAATATGATAAAATTTGAGATTAATGACGATCTGATGGTTATAATGTCTAATTCACAAAACGGTGATGTACACGAGGAGCTTCAAATACAAAAAGAAGGAAACGATATTGAAATAGCATTTAATGCAAAGTACTTTATAGATGTTCTTAAAGTTATAGAGGGTGAAGAAATAACAATAGAATTTACTACAAACGTAAGTCCAAGTATAATAAGACCAATTAACAACGAAGATTATCTGTATCTTGTTCTTCCCGCAAGGTTTAAAAAGAATAACTAAATTTAAAGGGGCTGTTGCGAAAACAAGATTGCAGCAGCCCCTTATTAAAGAAAAGGGTGATAATATGAGAGAGGTAAAGATAACCACGGATTTTATTAAACTGGATCAGTTCTTGAAATATGAAAGCATTGCGGGAACAGGCGGAGAAGCAAAAAACATAATAATAGAGGGGAATATAAAGGTTAATGGAAATATAGAGAAGGCAAGAGGAAAGAAACTCCGTAAGGGAGATGTTATAGAAGCGTTTGGTGAAGAAATCAAGCTAATCTAATAAAATATAGAGGTGCTTAAATGTATATAAAAAGAATAGAATTGAAAAATTTCAGAAACTATAAAGAGCTTGATATTAATTTGTGTAAAGGGGTTAACATATTTTACGGACAGAACGCACAAGGCAAAACAAACATAATAGAATCTATATATATAGCATCTACCGGAAAGTCACACAGGACGCAAAAAGATATGGAGCTAATAAGATGGAATAGCGAAAACGCTAAAATAAAAATAGAATATCAAAAAGAAAAAGATGAAAGCATTGAAATATATTTAAGCAAGGGTATCAAGAAGCAAATTAAAAAGAACGGAGTAAGACTTTTTAAAATAGGAGAATTAATAGGAAACCTTAATACAGTTATATTTTCTCCCGATCATATGAAAATAATAAAAGACGGACCTGTTGAAAGAAGAAGGTTCATAGACATAATACTTTCACAGGTAAAGCCCGGGTATTATTATAATCTTGTTCAGTATCTCAGAACCCTTGAACAGAGAAATAATCTTCTTAATGAAGCAAAAATGAATTCAAGTATTCTTAAGACAATAGATATTTGGAACGAACAGTTAGCTGACTTTGGTGCTAAGATAATAAAGGCGAGACATGAATTCATATGCAATATATGCTGCATTGCAGCCGATACGCACAATAGAATATCCAATGAAAAAGAAAAGCTGAATGTTAAATATCATCCATCAGTAGAGTATTGTAATAATTCAGAAAAAGAAATCAAAGAAAGTTTTATTAAAGCATTAGAAAATTGTATAAGGATAGATATGAAAAGAAGCCTTACACATAAAGGGCCTCACAGGGATGACATATTATTATTTATAAACGGAACAGAAGTTAAAACCTATTCATCTCAGGGTCAACAGAGGACAGCTCTTCTTTCCTTAAAAATATCAGAACTCAAATATATTAAAGAAGAGACCGGGGAACTACCAGTACTTCTGCTTGATGACGTTTTCTCAGAACTTGACAGAGAAAGACAGAAATATCTTATTGAATTTATAAAAGATATGCAGACAATTATAACCTGCACTAATGTAGAATATCTTGAAAATTTTATGGTTGACGAAACCAAGATAATTAAAGTAGAGGGAGGAATGATAGTAACATAGTAAAAATAATAAGCTTTTAGTTTTTAAAAC
The DNA here is from genome assembly GCA_028697435.1 of Clostridiaceae bacterium. GTDB lineage: Bacteria > Bacillota > Clostridia > Lutisporales > Lutisporaceae > BRH-c25. The sequence goes on along the minus strand of JAQVFD010000124.1, from coordinate 102 downwards.
AAAGGGTTATAATAATATGGTATAAATATAAAGCTAATAGGATATAAGGGAGGACAAGTTGATGTTTATGCATCTTGGAGGAGATGTAGTAATATCTCTGAA
>JAQVFD010000123.1 GCA_028697435.1 Clostridiaceae bacterium | reverse complement strand
ATACATTAATAGTAAATGTGTATGGGAGTGAGTATGTATGTATGATGATGAAAAAGACGATAATGAACTGGATTATGAATTATGTGAAAGTTGCCCGTTTCAAAGGCAGCAACCACCGTTTTTCGGACCTTTCGGACCGCAATTTCAACAGCCGGGTGTAGGACCGGGCTCTTTGGAGGGTCCTCCTTCTGGACCGCCGCCTTCTGTGACACCGCAGCTTTCGGGACCACAGGGGATAGGAGTTCTTGCAATTGATCCCGGATCCATAAGAAGATGCAGATTCAGGTTTGTTTATCTGCAGCTTCGAAATGGCAGGGAATTCTGGATATGGCTGACATTTGTAGGGAGGCGCTCAATATCAGGTTGGAGGTGGACCGGACGCAGGTGGGTATACTTTGGAGTTGACCTAAGGCAGATAGAAAGCTTCTATTGTTATTAAATTATATAAAGATATGTCGGGCAATTTTGCTTGGCATATCTTTTTATTCTTGTGTGAAAAATATAGTCCCCTTATTTATTCTCCTGCATATTGTGTAGTAATTACATTTTTATATAAGGAGGAGGCTCAATGGGGATTACACTTACAGCACTGCATTGGGTGTACCTGGTTTTTATCCTGCTGGTAATTGCCTTCATTGTAATGAAAAAGGATACCAGCTTCATCTGCATTGCAGGAATTCTCGTTTTGGGGTTTATCGGAACCTCCACAATAACTCATTCGGTAACCGGGGTTTTTAACAGTTTTGCATACGCTATTAAGGAACTATTGGGTACTATACTTGTTATTTCAATAATTTACGGTATGAGTAAAGTGTTGATGAAGACAGGTATTAACGAAACTATGGTATATCCCTTTACAAGGATGATACGCACTCCGACTCTTGCATATTGGGTAATAGGCATACTAATGATGGTCATATCATTGTTCTTCTGGCCTTCACCGGCAGTTGCACTTATGGGGGCAGTACTACTACCGGTTGCACTTAAGGCGAAGCTTCCTGCCATGGGCGTAGCTGTAGCTATGAACCTTTTCGGTCATGGCATAGCATTATCAGGGGACTTCATAATTCAAGGTGCGCCAAAATTGACTGCGGATGGGGCAGGGATACCTGTGGCCGATGTGATAGCAGCAAGCGTACCTTTAGTAATCATAATGGGTGTTGTAACAACAATTGTTGCATTCTGGATGCTTCATAAGGATTTGAAATCCGGAGCCCTGAAGGTTGAAGAGGGAACTGAGAGCAAAGGTATGATCATTCAAATAAATGATGGCGATACATGTACTAAAGAGATATCCCCTGCAACAAGAAAGTTACTCGCTGCAATGGTACCTGTACTGTTTGCCATAAATGTATTGATGATGTTTTTCTTAAAGCTTCAAGGGGGGGACGCAACGGCTTTAATAGGCGGAACATCGATATTGATACTGATAATAGTATCCTTCTTTGCTTACAAGTCTGATCCTCTGGAGAAAATTACCCAGCATTTAATAGAAGGATTGCAGTTCGGCTTCAGGGTATTCGGTCCGGTTATTCCTATTGCGGCATTCTTCTATTTGGGTGATTCTGCAATAATTGATATTTTCGGCAATGTATTGCCGGAAGGGTCAAATGGGCTTGTAAATGACCTGGGCGTGGCTTTGGCAGGTGCAGTACCGCTGAACCGAGGAATCGGAGCTGTCACTGCCACAGTTGTTGGTGCAATTACCGGACTTGACGGTTCGGGTTTTTCAGGAATATCCCTTGTAGGGTCTATAGCAAAGCTGTTTTCTATAGCCATAGGTGCCGGAGCAGCGACACTTACAGCCTTGGGTCAGGTTGCAGCTATTTGGGTAGGAGGAGGCACACTGATACCTTGGGCAGTAATACCTGCAGCGGCAATATGCGGAGTTGATCCCTTCGAATTAGCCCGTCGCAATCTGAAGCCTGTTGTGATAGGACTTATAGTAACCACGATAGCTGCCATATTTTTGATTTAAGCCGTATTTACGGCTTTTTTTTAAGAATGAAAATGCAAAATAGTTTGACTATAACTGGATTTTATTATATTATTTGTATAGATATATTTTAGTTATACAACAATACTTGTATTTAATGTATAGGAAAGTATAACTTTCCTATACATTAAAATTATTGATTTAACTGCCCGCGCCAGGATTTCCTTTGGAAAAGGCGCATGGGCGGCAAATGCGGCGAACCGCCTTTGTTATTGAGTGAAATTCGATTGTGTGAATCATGTAATTCTAAGCCGCAGTTTGTATTCTGAGGGGTATACTGTTACTTAGTTTTTTTGATATTCTCAGGAGTTTTTTATAGGAGGTGGTTTAGGGGAGAAGACTATGTAATATTTACATTACTTTAGATAGCTCAAATGGGGAAGGGCTATGTAATGATCAGTTTGAAAATGAGAAGGAGGAGTAGTATGAAAAAGTTATTATCCTTGACCTTAGTTGTTGTAATGGCACTATCCCTGCTGACAGGGTGTGCACAGCCCGCTCCGGCTCCAAGCGGAGAGCCTGCAGCTCCGGCTGAAGAAGAAGTTATAAAGATCGGTGTATTTGAACCTTTGACAGGTGCAAATGCTGCCGGCGGCGAACTTGAAATGGAAGGCATTGAACTTGCTCACGAATTGTATCCTGAAGTATTGGGCAAGAAGGTTGACCTTATAGTAGTTGATAATAAATCCGACAAGGTTGAAGCAGCTACAGCTGCAGCCAGGTTGGTTGAAAAAGAAAAGGTTGTTGCAATTATAGGAAGCTGGGGAAGCTCCCTTGCAATGGCAGCAGGAGATATTGTAAGAAATGCAAAGGTTCCTGCAATGGGAACATCTTGCACCAATCCTCTTGTTACACAGGGTAATGAATATTACTTCAGGGTTTGCTTCATAGATCCTTTCCAAGGAGTAGTAATGTCAAACTACGCTTTCAATGGTCTTGGCGCTAAGAAAGCAGCCATAGTTCAGGAAGTATCGAATGACTATGCAGTAGGCCTTGCAAAGTTCTTTACAGACAACTTCAAGAAGCTTACCGGCGATGAAAACAGTATTGTTGCTGTTGCTAACTATAACACAGGAGACCAGGACTTCACAGCACAGCTTACAAATATAAAAGCGCAGAATCCTGATGTTATATTCGCTCCCGGTAACTTTACAGAATCAGCTCTTCTTATAAAACAGGCAAGACAGCTGGGAATAAAGACTCCTTTTATAGGTGGAGATACTTATGAGACTCCGGAATTTGCAGAAATAGGCGGAGATGCTGTTGAAGGTGTTGTATTCTCAACATTCTTTGCAACAGAAAAGCCTATCACTTCCGAATCAACAAAATTCCTGGATGCTTACAAGGCAAAATATCCCGGAAAAGAACCTGCAGCAGTAACAGCTCTTGGATATGATGCATACCTTATCCTGATAAAGGCTATTGAGCAGGCTGGAGCAGCCGACTCCGCATCAATCCACAAGGCACTGCTTGAAACAAAGGACTTCCAGGGTGCAGCAGGTGTTGTAAGCTTTGATGAAAACAGAAACGCTATAAAGAGCGCAGTTATCAAAACTATTAAAGACGGTAAATTTACATTCATGGATGTAGTTGAACCCTAAAGAATAGTATACGGTTGGATAAACCTTCCCCATATTAGAAAAAATAAAGAGTATAGCAAAATGCATTTCCTCCCTTAAAGGGAGGAAGTGCGTTTTGAGGGAATTATTTTATATTTTAGAAGACGCTTTAATGCTCAGGAAAGTATGATTTCCGGCACTATAGGGAGTCTCCTGATGAAATTTTACTTAGGTGGTGTATATATGACACTGGAATTGTTCTTACAGCATCTGGCAAATGGTATATCACTGGGAAGCCTTTATGCTTTGATTGCCATAGGATACACGATGGTATACGGAATTTTAAGGCTGATTAACTTTGCTCACGGTGATATATTCATGATGGCAGTATACTTTGCTTTCTTTGGAGTTGTGACCTTTGGGATGCCGTGGTACGTGTCATTCATAGTGGCAATAGCTCTTACGGGAATCCTGGGTATGACTGTTGAGGCACTGGCTTATAGACCGATAAGAGAAGCGCCGAGAATATCTATACTAATTTCAGCAATAGGTGCTTCTTATCTTTTGGAGAATCTGGCTATCGTAATATTTGGCGGTAGACCGAAGACATTTCCGCAAGTTCCCATTTTTACAGATATGGTGCAGATTGGGAATATACATATTCAGAAGCTGACATTTATGATTCCGGCAGTTACGATAGCTCTACTGATTGTTTTAATGTATCTGATCAACAAGACAAAAAGCGGCATGGCTATGAGAGCCGTGTCAAAGGATTTTGAGACAGCAAAGATAATGGGCGTTAATGTAAACAGAACAATATCATTTACCTTCGGAGTGGGATCCTTATTGGCGGCTGTAGGAGGTATAATGTGGGGTCTCAAGTTCCCCAGCATATTGCCTTTAATGGGTGTAATGCCGGGAATAAAGTGTTTTATAGCAGCAGTAATCGGCGGTATTGGAAGCGTTACAGGGGCGGTAATCGGCGGTTTTATACTTGGAATAGGAGAAATCCTTCTGGTAGCATTTCTTCCGGAGTTATCCGGTTACAGAGATGCATTCTCCTTTATTTTGCTAATATTAATACTCCTATTTAGGCCTACCGGCATAATGGGAGAAAAAATATCGGAGAAGGTGTAGATATGAAGAGAAATACAATTTATACAGGTACCGCCTTATTGTTACTGTTCGTATTTGTTTATTTCGCCAATAAACATTTGGATTCGTATCTTTTGAGAATACTAAACCTATGTGCAATTTACACTGTATTGGGCCTAAGCATGAATCTTATAAACGGTTTTACCGGATTGTTCTCTTTAGGGCATGCAGGATTCATGGCTGTAGGTGCATATACTACGGCAATGCTGACATTGCCCATTGCCACCAAGCAGATGAATTTCTTCCTGGCACCTCTGATTTCACCCTTGGATAAAATCGTATGGCCTTTCCTGCCATCGCTTTTGTTAGCAGGTGTACTAGCTGCTATTGTGGCTTTTCTTATAGGAGCACCGGTGCTGAGACTTAAGGGTGATTATCTTGCTATAGCTACTCTGGGTTTCTCAGAAATTATAAGAGTAGTATTCACAAATACACAAACCGTTACCAATGGTGCTTTGGGACTTAAGGGCATTCCTGCAACGACAAACCTCTGGTGGAGCTTTGGGACAGCGGTGGTAACCATTTTTATAATGGTTTCATTAATTAACAGCAGCTACGGAAGGGCCTTCAAGGCAATAAGAGAGGATGAAATTGCCGCAGAGAGTATGGGAATCAGCTTGTTCAAACATAAGGTGCTTTCTTTTGCTATAGGAGCTTTCTTCGCAGGCATAGGTGGAGGATTGCTGGGTAATCTTATGGGAACAATCGACCCACTGATGTTCAGATTCTTCATGACTTATAACATACTTCTTATAATAGTCCTGGGAGGATTGGGAAGCGTTACCGGTACAATTATATCGGCCTTTATAATAACAATAGCGCAAGAATTCCTGAGATTTCTGGATGAACCTATTATTCCAAATATACCGGCTTTGCCGGGACTGAGGATGGTTGTATTTTCAATACTCCTGATGCTTGTAGTTCTGTTCTTCAGGACAGGACTTATGGGAACGAGGGAATTCAGCTGGGATAAGTTTTTCGGATTTTTCAAAAAGAGACCTCTTTCAAATGGAGGTGCCAAATGATGAATGTAATGAGGACAGATAATATTACAATGCAATTCGGAGGATTGACTGCTGTCAAGGATTTTAATCTTGAGCTTAACAAAGGGGAGATAGTGGCGCTTATCGGACCTAACGGTGCGGGTAAGACAACAGCTTTTAATATGATTACCGGCGTTTATACTCCAACCGGGGGAAAAGTACTGTTGAACCAAAAGAGCACTGTTGATGGTAAAGACGTGTATAATGAAAAGGACATCACAGGTCTCAGACCTGACCAAATAACGAAGTTAGGTATCGCAAGGACTTTCCAGAACATCAGGCTTTTTAAAGATTTAAGTGTGCTTGACAATGTTCTCATAGCCAACCATTTGCGTATCAGCTCCAATGTTTTTGAGTCGATATTCAAGCTTCCCAGATATAAGAGAGAAGAGAAGCAGATGGTGGAAAAGTCAATGAACCTGCTGGAAAAGGTGGGCCTGGCAGATAGCAGGTATGAAAAATCCAGTTCTCTTCCATATGGACAACAGAGAAGGCTGGAAATTGCAAGAGCTCTTGCGACAGATCCCGGCATACTGCTTCTGGATGAACCTGCCGCAGGAATGAATCCTAAGGAAAGTGATGATTTAACCATCTTTATAAAAAGGATCAGAGACGAATTTGATTTGACCGTATTCCTGATAGAGCATCACATGCAGGTTGTAATGGGGATATCAAACAGGATTTATGTTCTGGACTACGGAATTACAATTGCTAAAGGAAACCCCTATGAGATCCAGAATAATCAGAGGGTAATAGAAGCATATCTGGGGGTGGATGAAGATGCTTAAAATAGAAAATTTAGTTGTTGCATACGGCGGTATTGAAGCCTTGAAGGGAATCAGTCTCGAGGTTGAAGAGGGGAAGATAGTAAC
>JAQVFD010000122.1 GCA_028697435.1 Clostridiaceae bacterium | reverse complement strand
CATCAGTAAACCAGTCTCCCAATCTGTCAAGATACAGAGAATAACTCTGCAGCCAGTTTATTGCCGGGAAGTGTCTGCTATAAGCAAGAGCAGCATCCAGACCCCAGAAAACTTTAACAATTCTCAAGGTTGCCTGGGTTACCGGCTCTGATAAGTCTCCACCCGGAGGTGAAACTGCACCAACTGCAGTGAGTGCCCCTTCCCTGTCCTCAGTTCCTGAGCATATAACTTTTCCGGCTCTTTCATAGAACTCAGCAGCTCTTGAACCAAGGTATGCAGGATAGCCTTCTTCACCGGGCATTTCTTCAAGACGCCCTGACATTTCACGAAGTGCTTCTGCCCAACGGGAAGTTGAATCTGCCATCAATGCTACGGAATATCCCATATCTCTGAAATACTCACCTATTGTAATACCGGTGTAAATACTTGCTTCACGGGCTGCAACCGGCATGTCTGATGTATTTGCAATCAGCACCGTTCTTTTCATCAAAGGCTCTCCGGTCTTTGGATCCTTAAGCTCCGGGAACTCCATAAGAACGTCTGTCATTTCATTTCCACGCTCACCGCAGCCAATATATACAACTATCTCAGCATCAGCCCATTTTGCAAGCTGGTGCTGAACAACTGTCTTACCGCTTCCGAAAGGTCCCGGGATACAGGCTGTACCTCCCTTTGCCACCGGGAAGAATGTATCAATTATTCTCTGACCTGTTGTCATGGGTGTTGACGGAGAAAGCTTTTCTTTATAAGGTCTTCCCTTTCTAACCGGCCACTTCTGTAGCATTTGTACTTCCTTTATGCCGTCTTTTGTTTTAATCTTTGCTACTGTGTCCAAAATAGTGAACTCCCCTGCAAAAACCTCCTCGATAGTGCCTTCGGCGCCATAGGGAACCATTATTTTGTGGATTACTATTGAAGTCTCTCTGACTGTCCCTAATATATCTCCTGCTTTTACTGCATCTCCTTGTTTTGCTACGGGTTCAAAATTCCACTTCCTGGTCTTGTTAAGCTTTTCTACCTGTATACCTCTGGCTATATGGTCACCGGATACACTTCTGATAACATCAAGGGGTCTCTGAATTCCGTCATATATTGATTCAATTAGCCCCGGTCCCAACTCAACACTTAAGGGTTCTCCGGTAGAGACAACCGGTTCCCCCGTTCCCAAACCTGAGGTTTCCTCATATACCTGTATTGAAGCTTTATCGCCTCTGATTTCTATTATTTCCCCGATAAGATTCTTATCACTTACGCGGACAACGTCATACATCTTTGCATCTTGCATGCCTTCTGCTATGACAAGAGGACCTGATACTTTTATAATTCTACCATCGCTCAAGTTATCAACCTTCTTTCCCGAATAATATATCTGAACCGATAGCTTTTTCGACTGATTTTTTAACGCCGTCTATTCCCAACCCCAGAGTTCCCCTGTTATTAGGAATCATGATTATTGCCGGAGTTAAGGAATCTTTGTATTCACCGATTGCTTCATCCAAATCCTTGGCAAGCTGTTCTGTTACAAATATAACCGCGTAGTTTTCCTTTGCCAGATTGTGAATCAATCTGTTGGCTTCTCTTATATCGTTGGTCGGAAACACCGATATCCCCAAAGCCTTGAACCCAAGTATTGAGTCCTTATCTCCGATTACTCCAATCTTATACATATACATCACGTAGCCTTTCTCTAATCAATTCATTCGGAATCTCATTGATTTTTCCGACCATAATCATCCTGATTATCTTTGTCTCATTTTCCTTTGCCATCAGATAACCAATCAGAGGTTCGATTCCAAACGCAACATACTTGCCCTTCTTTGCGAGTTCAAATATAAAATCGTCAGAAAGCTTTTCGAATTTTGTCAGGGATTTCGTTTTAATATAACTGCTTAATCCCTCCTCCACTGCCTTTCCGTAATCCTTGTAGGCCAGTCTGTCAATCAATGTTTCTAAGGATTCGTCAAAGATACTGCTGAAGAATGAATAATTTAGCTTTCCGTTTTCAAGTATTACCTTTTTGAGGAATTCCCTTCCATTGCCTATTGATTTTACTCTAATCAGTGATTTGATGTTGATAAGATCTATCTGTGCTGATATATATTCCATCAAAAAGCTGCTGTTGTTATTCTTTGCTGTTTTATACATAAGATTGTACAGACCCTTATCAAGAGCCACATCGATAAGCTGCGGATCAGGGTTTATTGTGAACTCCCCAACAACCTCTTCCACGCTGTCTCTCATGACGGGGTCCAAATCACTGAAATTCTTGTCCTTAACCATACTCTTAAGCCGTTGTACCGGTATGGTGCCTATTTCGCTCAAAAGTTCGTCATTCTCTTCGTCAAGGTAGCTGCTCTTTAGAAGGGTTTTCAAATTGTGAGCATCATATCTCAGCTGAAACAGATTAGTAAGTTCCGGTTCCGGAGAAATTTCCGAAAGCAGCCTGTAGGTATTCAAGAGCTCCTTTGAAAGCACCGATTCATAATCTTCAATGCCTTTCATCTCAGAAATCAAACTTGCATACTCTGTTTCATACAGTATTTTAATAATTTCGTCTGTGTCCTTGGCTTCTATCATTCTCTCTATTTTTGCCTTATCCAGAAGCTTCGTTTCCAGTGCTCGTATTCTGGTAACAGAATATAGGTATTTATTTTCACCCATTGAGCTTATCCTCCTTTCTTCCAGTTAACGAGTTTAATATTATGGTTATGCCCGGAAGAAAATCTCAGCTACCTTCGGTTCAATTTCATCTCTGCTGAGCCTGATTATTGACTCGAAGGAGTTATTTATTTCTACTCCCTGACTCTTTAAAATGAAGCCTCCGGAAATATCCCTAATTTCATCCGATATTTTTACATTGCCCTTTCTGCCCGCAGCCGCCAAAGCCTTGTTCAGTTTGTTGAGAAAATCGGCAGATAGTTTTTTCTTCCCTGCTTCAGACATTACTACCTCTTCTTCTCCGCTTTCCACTGAGGCCATGAGCATATCAAATATTACCTGTTCGTATTTGCTGTCTGTGAAGTTATTCATTTTCTCAAGAACTTTATCAAATACCTTTTCAATCGCCTGCTGTTTTGCGGCCAACACATCCTTGCGCATTTCAAGCTCAACGTTTGAATTAATTATTCTCTTTTTCTCACTGACATCATGTACGGACTTTTGCGAAAGCTCCTTTGCTCTGGATGCAGCTTTCTGATTAGCCTTTTCTACGATTTCATTGGCTTGGAGTTTCGCCTTTTCCAATATCTCTTTTTCTTTCAATTCTGCATCCTGTAGAATTTTGTCTTTAATGTTATCTACTCCTGCCATTTAAGCCACTCCCTTATAAATTGATGCCGTTAAGCATAAGGAATGATGCCAGCAATGAAAGAACAGCATAAGTCTCAACCATTGCAGGATAAATCATACCCTTTCCGAATTCTTCGGGTCTCTTGGCAATTATTCCACAGCTTGCAGCTGATGCTTTTCCCTGATAAATAGCAGATATAAGTCCAACAAGGCCAATAGGTACTCCGGCAAGCATAAGCATGAGCCCCTGCTCAATAGTTACAGGTAATATTGTTCCGAAAACACCTACTTTACTCCAAATAAGGAATGCAATCAGCAAACCATATATGCCTTGTGTGCCGGGAAGTGCCTGTAAAAGAAGTGTCTTACCGAATTTGCTCGGGTCTTCGGTTACAACTCCGGCTGCTGACATACCGGCGATACCTACTCCTATTGCAGATCCGCAGCCTGCAAGACCTGCTGCTATTGCTGAACCAAGAAATGCCATCCATAAACCAGAGTTACCCATTAATTCAATCAAGTTTTCCATTATTATTTTGCCTCCCTTTTTGTTATATAAATATTTTCATATTATTTGTCTGTGTCATACTGAGCCTGAGCCGGATTATATATCCTTTACGGCGTTCAGATGACATTTACCAAACTTATTTGGTAGTCATACCAGTGCCTGAACTTTTTTGTTTCACAAAAAAGTTTTGCACTTATATGACTAAATCCCTATATTTGCAGCATTTCATTTACTGCAAATATTACGGGTTATGTCACTAATTCTGGATATACTTCGTTTTTATTCTTAAGGGTTTAAATAGATTTCCTTCCCCCTCATAGAACTTGCCAAAGAATTCAACATATTGCAAACGGCTTGTGTGCACATATGCACCTAAAACTCCAAGGGCTGTATTAAATACATGTGCAAAAGCCAAAAATGCAACCATTATTATTTTTCCGATAATACTGCCGCCCATCATAAGTCCCATTGCATTAAACACCTGAGCAATAACTCCTGTTGCAAGGCATAGTGCAAATAATCTTGAATAGGACAGCACATCGCCTAAGAATCCGCTTACCCCATACAGGGCCAATACTCCTGATGTGAATCTTTTGAATATGTTTTTCTCAGACCTGGCAGCAAAAATCACAGTACCTAATGCTCCTATTATTGCCATATACTTGCCAATAGTTGCAAGAGAAGGCACTGCCAGCATCATAAGTCCTGTCAGCAGCATAAGCCAGAGCACCTGGTCATATATTGCGTCCATGACATTACCGGCTCTGATGTTTTGATATGCCTGCAGGATATAGCCGGTGTACAGGTGAATTACACCCAAAGCTAAACAGAATATCAACATTTTGAGGGGTTCGTCCAAAGGATTGAACCACCATGGCTGTAGTCCTAACAGATCCCCAAACCATCCTCCGAAGATTCCTCCCCAGACAAATGTGGAAATACCACCGTAAAATAGGACTCCCATTATCTTTTTCATACCGCCCTCAGGCTTATACTTTTTCAGAACATATCCAGTTATAGCTGCCAGCAATATTCCATATGCGGCATCTGTTACCATTAATCCGAAGAACAATATAAAAAACGGAGCCATAAATATATTGGGATCTATACCCCTTGCATTGGGCACACTATACATCTCAGTTATCAACTCAAAAGGTTCAACAACTTTGTTGTTTTTCAGGAGCAGAGGTACTTCATCCTCCTCAGCGGGTTCTTCGAACTTAAGAATATATTTATCTGTTATACCCTCCATAATGCTTGTCATATCCTCAGTGTACTTCTCAGGTACCCAACCATGAAGCATAAAGGTTTTGTCCGTTTTTGCAAATTCCTTTACAATACTGCCCTTGTCTTTTTCTATTGTGAGTAAATCAGACATAATTTCAAGAAACTCTATTTCCGGTACCATGTTCTCGGCTTGAGCAGTAAGTTCTGCTCTCTTTTTTTCAAGTTCTTCCTTATCAGCCATCAGCCTGTCAATGTTTTCACCGGGAGTTCCCAAATACTCACTGAATGTCACTTTTGTCCACCCAGTCTGCTTAAGGAGTTGAGTTATTCTCTCTTCACATACTTGATGATATACTATCATAAAATATGAGTTTTCCTTTTCGGTACTCACTTTCTCAAGATACGCTTGAAGGTCTTCAGCCTTAATTAAAGTACTGAATTCTTCCTCGTATTTACCTGCTATAAATCCCAGCATTGCACTTGTATTCTGTGTATTGCCAATATCTTCAAGATTTATTTTCAGAGGCAGCCACGGTTTAAGCTGCGCTATGGTACTGTTCAATTTTGTTTCTGAGCTTTTTATTTCTGTGAATTTACTGTCTATACTTCTGCAGATTTCATATATTCTACTGAGTCTTTCTTCATCTTTAAGATATTCTTTGCGCTTTGACTCATCCACCTGAACTTTTTGTGCAAATAAAGGTTTTTTCGCATTACTGAATTTACTTAAAAAATCAAGAGAATACTTAACTTGTGAAAGCTTCGTCTCCAGCTTGCTCACTGTTTCATTGTCATTATCGGGCTGCAACTCTTCGAAGCCTTGTTCTTTTTGCTCTTCAAAGTTCACTATCTGCAGATATCCGAATTTTTGCAAACTATTGACTATTTCTTTTTTTTCAGACTGGATAGCTATAATGGTGGCTTTTTTCATCTTAACTATTGCCATTCATACTCACAATCCTCTCCATCACAATATTCACTGCTTCTTCCATCTTTTCCTCAGCCTTCTGCTTTAGTTCTTGACACATTTCGTCATTTTGTTTTCTTTTGCTTTCGGCTTCTAAGTTAGCCTCCTTTTCCGCATATTCGAGTTTCTTCCTGCTCTCAAAAATTGCTTGGTCTTCGGCGGCTTTAATGATATGCTCAGCCTCTTGTTCTGCACACATTATAATGTCCTTGGATTTCTGATGGGCTGCCTTGATCCTTTCTTCAGCCGCGTTCTCTGTTTCTTTGATCTCCTTGATGATATCCGTAGTCAAATGCTTCACCACCTCTTTCAATAATGTAATTAATTATATATTGGATAAATAATATTTAGGTATTAAAGTCTATGCAGTCTATTTCGTTATAAAATTGCAAAATCCTTCATTAAAATTTTAATACATATTAAACTATTTATAAAATTCAAATTTACTCAAATAACATAAATTATTTAGTTTAACGTCTATTTATTCATGTTCCCTTCAAATATTGTTAAAAAAGTCACAATAATTGGCGATGGGACATTTTGCACAATTGGGCTTCCTGGAATTGCATATTGCTCTTCCATGATATACCAAGCTGTTGCTAAATGCTGTCCAATCCTCCTCGGGCAATATCTTCATAAGATCAGACTCTACCTTTTCCGGATCCTCCTCCTCTGTCAATCCGATCCGTTTTGACAATCTTTTGCAGTGGGTATCCACAATTACTCCCGGAATCCCGTATATAT
>JAQVFD010000121.1 GCA_028697435.1 Clostridiaceae bacterium | reverse complement strand
TTCATCGGTCTTGCCATAGTACATCACCTCCTTATGGTTACTGACATATGCCATCTATTCTAATTATACTTCATTTATGGTATATGTCAACAATTATTATAGCTTTAGTATTTTAATATATTAAAACAAAAAGGCATCGGAGTTTTAGTTCCAATACCTTTTTTTAATAACAATATCATTATAATCTTATTGCGTTTTGCTTAAATTCTTCACATCTACTATTTTTGCCACCATTTCTATCATCCTGGTATCCAATACCTCTTGGGATTCCCTGTTGATATCCAACCTGCCGTTTGCCCGGAAGCCTCGCTCCGACTCAACTCCGGGAACCTGTATTGTCAAAAGCACATTAAACCTTTCAGGCTTTTCTGCTATCACCATGGTACCATCGGCCTTGGTAAGCTGGTCTGTCGCCGGTAGGACTTCAATGTCCGTTATCCTGCCCATAGGACTGTTAGTCTTGACATGATAGATATCGGCTCCGATTTCCATAGCGTCTACCGACTGCTGCCTGACTTCCTCCACCAGCACTTTGTACTCAATGGTATCAAACTTTGCGGCATTTTGGTCCTTGTCAACCATGAAGAATTTATAATATACTCCTCCGATAAGTACAGCAATGAGCAGCAATACACCTATATCAACAATACTGATTTTACCAAACAATTTTCCTTTTTCATCAAAAAGCACGTTAGCCCCTCCTTACTGCTCATTCAAGGTCATCTTAGTAACAAAACCCTGATTTGCATATCCTTTGCCTTTAATAAAAAACTTCTTTCCCACTTTGATTTCCGCTCCCCCTACTATTACATTGGCAGGGGTTATATTCCCATTGGCTTCTATTGTAATGACCACATCATAGGAGTCAGGCACATCAGCTATAACATACCTTCCGTTTATCAGGTCTTCATTTAGCATTGTTGCTTTCCTGGATACCTTGCTTACCACCGTGCCAAGCTCATTCCCCCTGACATTGTCCCTTATGGGATCTCCCGGGGTAATTGCATCCACAAAGTCCTTGTTTACATTGGTGATTTCAAAGTCATACACTACCTTACCGGTATCAGTGACCTGCTTGTCACTTCCTCCGAAAAAAAACACATATCCCCCAACTGCTATCAATATTATCAGCAAAATTATAATCAGATCAACAATATTTATTCTCCCAAACAGCCTGCCCTTATTATCCGCTAAAGCCATATCCTTCACCTTACTCCCTTCTGTTTTTCCTTATCACAGATTCATACAGTTCTTCTATCTTTTCAGCCATTATATCGGCGGTAAAACTTTTCTCCATGATTTCTCTCCCCTTGTCGCCCATTGTTCTCCGCAACTCAGGGTCATGGATTAGCTTAAGTATTGCATCAGCCAACTTAGAAGCATCTCCCACCGGAACAAGAAAACCGTTATGCCCGTCCTTTACTACCTCAGGTATTCCCCCTGTATCCGTAGCCACGGACGGCTTGCCAACACTCATCCCTTCAATTAATGACAAGCATAGGGCTTCAGATAAGGAAGAAATAACATTAATATCAATAATATTAAATACTTCATAAATTTCGTCCACGAAGCCTGTAAAAACTACCTTATCAGTAAGTCCCTTCTGTTTAATAAGCTCTCTTAACTCTACTTCTTTTGGTCCGATACCGGCAATAAAAAATCTGACATTAGCATTGTCCCGGGAAATAATCTCAGCCGCATCCAGAAACACTTTATGGCCTTTAACCTCGGTAAGCCGGGCTACAATTCCCACAACTATTTCTTCTTCAGTAATTCCCCATTTCTGCCTGACAAGATTTTTTTCTTTATCATCAAGTATCTTTAGCGGCTTTATGCCTCCATAAATTACTGATATTTTATCATCCGGCACCCCATTTTCTTCAAGATTCCGTTTTACCGCCTCTGATACGGCAATTATCTTGTCACTAAATCTGTCATTTACATAAGCCCCTGTAAATCTCCTTATACCCGTTACCTTACCGTCAATACAATGCTTAGTATTTATGATACTCGATTCAACTCTCTTTGCGGCAATCCTTGCAGACAATGATGCATGGGTATGCACTATATCCGGTTTTTCTGCCCTGAATATATAATACAAAAGTCTCACAGCCTTGGGATCATATGATTTATCCTTAATCCCGCTGATAGATATTACATCAATGCCTAAATTTTTTAGCTTGTCATTAAGCAGGCTTCCCTCCGGAAGCACAACCTTTATTTCAAACCTCTCTTTATCTATAGCCCCAAGCAGGTTCAGCAGCCAGCTGCCTGCTCCGCCTATTTTCATATCACTCAGCACGTGTATCACCTTAATCATATTCCCGGTACCTCCTTCTCCTCTGCGATAAGAGCCTTGGCTATCATCCCGAAGGCCAGCATGACCCAGAAAGTCAAAAGCACCTTGTTGTTATACCATATATTCTCAACCATTCCCTGTGCCAGATATCCTGCCATACCTGAAGCAATGGCTATCATGAATGTGGAAGTGAATCTGTCTTTTGTTTTATAAAAGCCTGTCAGCATGGTCTTGTAATAAACCACAATAATAGCAAAGAACATAAGCAAACCCGTTATGCCGGTCTCTATAATAAGCTGTATGTATATATTGTGGGAATGATGAGCATATGCAGCATTAAGGGAATATTTGGGATAAACCAGTTTAAAGGGTTCAAGACCCAGTCCTATACCTGAAAGCCAATAATCCTTTGCCATGCCCAAAGACCCAAGCCATACGGAAATTCTGTAAAAGGAAGATGTGTCGTTAAGATTTCCGATACTTGCGAACCTGTTAATTACAGAAGCCGGTAAAACAAAGGGCAGCATCAGCAACCCTATTACGCAAAGGATTACGAACCTCTTATCCCTAAGCACTGCAAACATGGCAAGAGCTAACATCAATCCGACATATGCACCTCTGGAGTAAGTGTAGACGAGACATCCCAGCATAATTGCCGTCAACCCCATGGTTATAAGCCTTGAGATCCAACCCTTCTGTCCCCACAGCATAGCAATTGCGACAGGTATAATGAGTACCAGATATTCACCAAGCACGTTGGGGTTTTCAAAGGTAGAGCCTACCCTGGTCTTTATGTCCTCAAAAAGCGTTGTATCCACCCATGCCTCGGAGGTAGCTGTCACAGTTTTCAGTTGATATAATCCGTAGAGAGATGTGACTGTTGTAGAAAGCACCAACAGTGCTGCCAAAACATATAACTGCTCCCTGGTCTTTATGGTATTCACCAATACAAAATAAAATATTATAAATGCCATATGTATCAATAATTCAAGCATGCTGCTGCCGGGTGTATATGATGTAATAAAGCTGTAGAAAAGTACGATTCCAAACAATACTACGAAATAATCCAGAATTGTAATTCTAAGCTTCATGCTCTTATCCAATAAAAGCCTTATTCCAAAAGATGCTGCTGTCAGCAGTATCAGCCCCAAAAGTGCCATAGTCGGAGCTAGGGGAATCAATCCCACAACGGCAAAAACTCCTATCTCATACCTCCAAAGCACCAAAATAATGGAAGCAATCCCTCCGGCTATCAGAAGAAGATTCATCAACTGCAGATAGTACAATAGTGCTGATAATGCAATTCCTGCAGCAAAAAACAGCACATAACCTTTTGTGCCCATATTGAACAGGTTCTCTAATAAAACCCTGACAGACTTCAGTATCCTGCTATCGGAAGCAATGACCTCCATACTCTCCGAAAACCTCTGTGATGCGTATCTCAACAGTCTAATAGGCGATATTACGATTTTGAATGTAATACTATTCTTCCATCCGTTGACTACATCCCATTCCTTATCAAAATAACTCAATATGCTGCTTGAAGCCGCATATCTTTCTAATTTTTGTCCCAATCTATGCAAGATCATAAAAAACATACTGTTTTCATAGTAGAGCATGAACCTGTCATATATTTTTAATGCCATTCCAAATATCAAGCTTTCTTTCATTTTTTCACTTCCCATATGTTTTACATAACATGTATAGAGATTTATATGTTTCAATTTCACCTTATTATATTATTATTGCCATATATTTGTAAAGTAAATACAAAAAACGGATAACACTAAAGGTCCCGAGTATCCGGTGTTACCCGCATATTTGCCCATAAGGAATACCCCAGTAGCCCCCGAAACCCCGTAACCTCGCAACCTCGAAACCTACTGTAAAGAATATGTACCTTTTATTATCAGAAAAGACTTGTCCGCAAGTGCCTTTAACCCTCTGCCTTCTCCCCTGGCAGCTATTAGCATATGATTGTTGACAACAGCCTCACCGTTCTTAAGATCCCTTGCTGCAGTGATATCCGAAAGCCCCCCAAAAGCATCCTCTATGGCAGAAAACTTTCCGGACCTGGGTATTATTTCCGCACCTTCTCCTGCAATAAGTATATGATTCTTTTGCATCTCCACTACCTGGAACTTCCCTGCTGCGTTTGCGGCATTTTTTATTTCTTCTCTCAGTTTAGCTATCTCCTGCCCCTTTAGCTCCAATTCAGCCTTAAGCTTGGCATTTTCCTGCGCAACCAGGCTGTCAATATAATACTTGATTTGCTCTGATTTCTGTTCCACATAGCTCTGCGTAACAATGGGATCTTGTTCCGAACCCGGAGTTATACCGTCTGCAGCACTTATAACAGCAGCGGAAATTACCAGGATAATTGCAGTCAAAACTATTATACCGGTTTTGCGAATTTTACTGTTTAACATCCCAATTCTCCTTTTCAGAGGTAACCGTGAAAACGTATTTTCCCCACAGTTTCCAACATGATAAAATAAAGCGAAATATATTCAAACTTTGTATATATTTCGCCATATTTCGTAAAACTCCTGTATATGTTACAAACTTGTAATTTATATTCTTAATATACCTACCTTATCTGGCCGTCGCCATATATGATGTATTTTGTGGATGTCAGTTCTTTCAATCCCATAGGTCCCCTTGCATGAAGCTTCTGAGTGCTTATCCCGATTTCAGCTCCTAATCCGAATTCATTCCCGTCGGTAAAGCGGGTAGATGCATTTATATATACGGCGGCAGCATCAACCTCAGCCATGAACTTCCTTGAGTTGGAGTAATTATCCGTAACAATTGCTTCGGAATGCTTAGTGCCGTATTTGTTGATATGCTCTATGGCTTCATCAATACTGTCAACGACCTTAACAGCAATTATATAGTCAAGGTACTCGGTATACCAATCAATATCCTCTGCCGGTTTTATATCCCCTGATAGTTTTAACGTCGTTTCGCAGCCCCTTACCTCTACTCCACTTTCCGTCAAGCTCTTTACTATCCTTGGTATAAATTCATCTGCAACATCTTTATGAACCAGAAGCTTTTCTTCAGCATTGCATACTCCCGGTCTGCTTATTTTAGCGTTTAAAATAATTCTTTCAGCCATGTTTAAATCACCGTAACTGTCAACATAAACATGACAGTTTCCGATACCCGTTTGAATAACAGGTATGGTAGAATTTTCTATAGCCGACTTAATAAGCCCGGCCCCTCCCCTTGGTATTAAAACATCTATATATTCGTTCAGCTTCATAAACCTGGCTGCAGTTTCTCTTGAGGTATCTTCAATAATGGAAATTGAATCCTCCGGTAAACCTGCAGAGACAAGCGCTTTCCTCAAGGATTTTACAAGAGCTATGTTAGAGTTGACAGCTTCGCTTCCGCCTCTCAATATAACTGCATTTCCCGATTTAATACATAAAGATGCGGCATCTACAGTAACATTTGGCCTTGCTTCATATATTATTCCTATTACACCGAGAGGAACACGGGTCTGTCCGATTAAAAGTCCATTGGGCATTTTGTTCATATATAATACTTCTCCAACCGGGTCCTTCAATGCAATTAATTGCTTAAGCCCTTCTATAATTCCTTCCAGTCTTTTTTTGTTCAGAAGAAGTCTGTCAAGCAAGGCTTCGCTCATACCTTTTAATTTTCCTGCCGCCATATCCTTTTGATTCTCATTAAGTATATACTCGGTATCTTCTATAAGTGCATCTATCATATGACTAAGACATTTGTTCTTTTGCACGGTATCTAGCCTGGAAAGCACAATTCCCGCTTTTTTAGCGAGTATAGCTTTCTTGATAATATCTTCCATCCATATCATTCCTTTCCTAAAGATTTTGCTCTTGCAAAAACAATGTGCCTACTTCCCTTCCGGATATTACGTCATAAATATTATCAGGTCTGTTGCCGTTTACAATAGCCATTAATATATTATTTTCCATAGCAATCCTTGCTGCATTAATCTTGGTCTTCATGCCTCCGGTGCCCAGAACAGAAGCGGTATCCTCAGCAATGTTATAAATATCATTATCAATATTATATACTCTTCTAATCAGCTTTGCATCTTCGAATGCAGGGTTCTTATCATACAGACCGTCTATGTCTGACAGTATTACCAGCAAATCCGCCTTAATCAACTTTGCAACATATGCGGACAATACATCGTTATCCCCTATTTTGATCTCATCGGTTGCAATTGTATCATTCTCATTGACTATCGGTATAACCTTGTGCTTAAAAAGAGCATTAAATGTGTTTATAGCGTTTTCGCTCCTGTCTTCTAAAAAGATATCTTCGTTGGTTATCAGTATCTGTGCTACAACCCGTCCGTATTCCGCAAACATCTTTTCATATGTTTGCATGAGCAAACCCTGACCAACTGCAGCTAAAGCCTGCTTTAACGAAATATCCGA
>JAQVFD010000120.1 GCA_028697435.1 Clostridiaceae bacterium | reverse complement strand
GAAATGTCTTTAGCCTGCTCAGCTTTGAATTATTCATTATGTTAAGAGGGTTAATCTCCCAGTATCGTATTTCCATCCTAAACATAGGATTTTTATCACTGCTCACCGATGCTTCAGAAACATGAACCTGAATCCGGTTCCCCCAGCTGCCTTCCCCTATAGCTCTTAAAGTTAGCGCCGACGCTTTTCCTGCAAAAAGTTTGATTTTGGCTGAAGTGGCAGCTTTATCTATTACCCTGGCCACATAAAGCTTCTTTCCGCCGTTCTCAAAAAATCCTTTGACAGAATGAGGCAAATAAGATGAGCTATTCTTACTCCCTCCATACAACATACTGTACTCATCCCAGCTTGTTAGCAGTCGGGGTTCCGTAGGACCTCTTTCCGCTTCCCCAAGGAATCCTGAAACAGAGGCTTCTACACCTTCAATCCTTATTGGAACTTCAGGCAAATCAACTGTGGGATATCTTTCTCCATAAACTGTAATGCCCGTCACACCGATTGAAACCATTACAAATGCAAGTATAGCTGCAATAAAGCGAGGCATCTGCATCCCTCCTTATATTCTTCTCATTCCGTGCCTATTGTTTTCCTTATTTTACTACAATTTGTCCCGAAATAAAAGAAGAAACCCAAGTTTGACTCAGGTTTCACTCAAATTTATTCAACAAGTTAACACGTTAAAGGCTGGCACCTGCTATGTATATTCAATTAACCCGAAGCTTATCTGAATTGCGGTATCTACCTGCATCATAAGCTCCTCTGACAAGTGACCGATTTTTTCCCTTAACCTTCTCTTGTCTATTGTACGTATTTGTTCCAGCAATATGACCGAGTCCTTTGTAATGCCATATTTCAAAGCTTCCAATTCCACATGGGTAGGCAGCTTTGCTTTATTGATCTGCGAGGTTATTGCAGCAATAATGACAGTAGGACTATATTTATTTCCAATATCATTTTGTATTATTAATACGGGTCTTACTCCGCCCTGTTCTGATCCTATCACAGGGCTCAAATCTCCATAAAAAATATCCCCTCTTCTTAAAACCACATTATTCACACTCCGCAAGCCTTGTTTCATATCCTATTATTGTTTCATAATCTGCTGTAAGACCTATTTCTG
The DNA here is from genome assembly GCA_028697435.1 of Clostridiaceae bacterium. Lineage (GTDB taxonomy): Bacteria > Bacillota > Clostridia > Lutisporales > Lutisporaceae > BRH-c25. The sequence continues at coordinate 5,623 of JAQVFD010000120.1, read as the reverse complement.
CCAGTGTTATGTTTATTTCAGACATTTCTATATATCCGTTCCTCATTTTTTCTACTGTGGTAGTCCTTTTTATCTCGCTAATATAAAAACGCATAGCATCCCTTATGAATTCGCTTCTATTGATACTTTTATGGCATACCATATCATCTATTTCTTTTAGAAGCGTATCCGGCATGCAGACGGCGATCTTTTTTAAATCAGCCACACTAGCACCTCCTAAGTTCTTTGGAGACCGCACAGAATGTATAACATTCTGCATAGTCAATAATATGTATGAGCAAGGAGTGTAAAATTATGTATCGGAAATGCACATTGTACCAAAAAGTCTATAAGATTATACTAACCGCATATATAATATTATATACCAGTTCTTGCATTGTGCCTATGTACAATATTTGGCATCGTGTTACAAGGTACTATGCTATATGTTTCGTGTCAAACATTTTACATTAGAATTCAAATGGCACGAAACATATTCATTGATTCATATGTCGTGAAAAATACATTACTTTGATACAAAAGTAGATGCTTCTACTACTTTTGTGATGATAAATCTTTTTCACGACATTTATAACCTATTATATAATTCAACACATCGACTATCTTTCCACCCTTAACATATACCCTCGGAACTCTCTTGCTTATCATGCATACTATTTCATAATTTATGGTATCAAGTTTTTCAGCAAGTTCGTCAATATGTATAAAACCATCTCCCTGTTTACCAAAAAGCACAACTTCATCGCCAACTTTTACATCCTCAATGCCTGTAATATCAATCATGCACTGGTCCATGCATATTCTACCGACCACAGGAACCCTCCGGCCTTTTACCAATGCTTCTGCTTTACCTGACAACATTCTTGTATAACCATCGGCATAACCGATAGGCAGCGATGCTATTTTGCTCTTCTTTCCGGCGATGAACTTTCTTCCGTAACTTACACTCTGTCCTGCTTCTATTTCCTTGACATGTGAGATCCGGACCTTTAGGGACATAACCTGTTTAAGCTCCAACTTATCAAGCATTACCTCATCTGATGGTTTCAAACCGTAGAGAATTATACCCGCCCTAACCATATTCAGGTGCATTTCAGGCAGGTCAATTATTGTAGCACTGTTTCCGCAATGCTTTATATTTATTCTGACATTTTCCTTTTCAAGCTCTCTGCATATCCGGATTAATTTCTGATACTGTTCTTTTGTATATGCCTTGTCTTTCTCATCAGCTATTGCAAAATGTGTAAATATCCCTTCAATGATTATATTCGGCAGTTGACTGATCTTCTTTATAAGTTGCACAGAGTCATCGTCAGGCTTCAAGCCTATCCTTCCCATCCCTGTATCAACTTTTATATGGATTTTTGCTGTTTTCTTCTGATTAACGGCTTCCTTTGAAATAGCTTCTGCCAAGTCCCAGGAATACACAGCCTGTTCCAAGTCATAGCCTATTATCTCCTCTGCCCTTTCCTTGTCGGTAAATCCAAGGATAAGAATAGGAACTGAAAAACCTGCCTTCCTCAACTCGATACCCTCATCAAGTACAGCAACGGCAAATCTGTCTGCTCCATTATCCAAGAGAGTCTGTGCTATTTTTTTTGCTCCATGTCCATACCCGTCAGCTTTGATTACTGCGGTTACAAGGGCACCTTCCTCAGTTAGTCTTTTAATTTCCTTCATATTATGGGCAAGCGCGTCCAAATCCACCTCCGCCCATGCAGCTCTGATTTTCTTCAGATCGTACATTTATTCTCATCTCCTATATCTTTAGAATTTTATTTGATAATCTCAAAAATCCCGTCCTCCAGCTTCGGATTAGAGACAAAATTATTATAGTATATCTCTATATATGTTTTACCGTCACTTCCGTATATTTCTGCTTTAAGAGGAACAATTTCCGATACATCAATCCAAAGTTTTTCTATATGAATGTATCTGCTTGACTCAGGTATTTCAAATTCAATAACAATGCACTCATTTTCATTAAATTTCTCATAGCTGATTTTTATATCATCGGTTTTTCTGATATGCTCTATAAAAGAACCTGCAAAGCTGTTATACTCCACTGAGTCTGAAAAATTCTCAGTTATGAGGTATTGATTTATCCCCGGATGATATATATATGAACTATTTCCGTTATATATCGTCACTTGCCCCCGAAGCTCCTCGGGTGTTAAAACTTCTATCCTGTACTTGTCCGGCTTTTTATAGAAATGCTTCAGCTTGTATTCCATAGTACTTCTATTATTTGTGACTTGCATTGTCACATCGCAGGTGTAAGTTTCTAACTTCAAAAGCCTCTTTCCTATTTCCTCCGGGCTCTTTTTTTGTTTTATTACTCCACAGCCTGTGAAAAACACACATAAAATAACCAGCATGCAAATAATTCCGCGATACACAATATGCCCTCCCATCGCCCAATGCCGCATTGTCATACATTATTTTATGTGAAATGCCATATATTAATGAATATTTTTCCTTGCCTCTTCATGGCTTTGAAAAAACAAATCTTCAATAACCATACCCTCTCTCTCCATGGAAACTTCCGCTATAGCAGTAGCTGTAGCAAATTCCTTGGAATGGGATATAGTAACATGGATTATTCCTATTCCGTTATCCTCTATAAATTGTTTTACATTACCCCCAAAACGGACTATGGGCTTTCCAATGGGACCTCTCAGGATTTCGATATCTTTCCACCTAAAGCCCCTTAATCCTGTTCCCAGCGCTTTAAGTACAGCTTCCTTCGCAGAAAAACCTCCTGCAATATGTTGTGCCTTCATATCCTTTTTCTTATAAAACTCTAACTCTTGCTCTGTAAATAATCTTTCAATGAATCTAGGACTTCTTGATATAGCCTTTCTAATTCGTTTTATTTCTATAATATCAGTACCTATACCGAATATCATAAATTCACCCCCGTATCTTACTCTCTTAAGGTAAAAAGCTTTCATCAAGGCTTTCCATTTCGGCTGCCCCAATCATTCCATGAATAAAAGAATACAGCTTATTCAGACGTTCCTCCGCATCAACCTTACTCTGTATCAATTCTGATAGCTTTTGCCTGAAGTCATTTATCTGTTCCTGACTCCTTTCAGCATCCGAACGGCTCTCCTTTATTAACTCATAAGCCTTCTTGATTGTTTCCTTAAGAAGTCTTGTATTCATATCGTTTATTTGGTTTGGCATAGTCTCCAGTTCTTTCAGGAGCTTTTGTATCTTAGTATTGATTTCAAGTATCTCTTTTTCAGCTTGCTCCATTTTGGGAAGAGCTTCTTTATCATTATTCTCATTAATATCCTTTGACAGGTATAGTATTTTATTCATAACCGTTTTTTTTCTTTTTTCCAGATTACGGAGCTCGGAGTCACATTCCTTATCTCTGGCAATAAGTTCTTCAAGTCCTGTAATGATTTTTTGCATACTTCTGGACCTGCTTGCGGAAAAAAGCTGTATCCACTCCGGTACATAGATTAGAATCGGAATCTTATTTCTTTTTACTATATTGTCTCTAAAATCAATGTCTTTCCCCATATATACTCTCTCCATTTCGCACACAATACCGATAAAATGATATAGAACGCTAATGTAATTTTACTACAAAAATAAATATAGTAAAAGCCTTTTAATATAATAAGCAACAAAGGCGGCTTCGCCGCATTTGCCGCCCATGCGCCTTTTTCGAAGAAAATTCTGGCGCGGGCAGTAAAATCAATATTTTTATTATATAGGAAAGTTTTACTTTCCTATATAATAAAAAACCTCTTTTTAGTTTAATGTATCCATGATATAATACTATATATACCCGTGGGGGGTACAAACTACAATAAGAGTGCAGGTGATTCAATTGAACAATATATCGCTGATACTGGCCTTTTCAGCAGGGCTTTTGTCCTTTCTTTCCCCCTGCGTGCTGCCGCTGGTGCCCGCATATATAACATACATAACAGGCTCTGCCATAGCCGATCTTAATACCGGTAAGGCAAGGCTCCATGCCGTGTATAAGTCCATGGGATTTGTTCTTGGCTTTTCTTTAATATTTATAGCAATGGGTGCTTCAATAACCTCTATTGGCAGACTCTTTTCCGGAAACATGGATACTTTCAGGAAAATCGGCGGTACTCTTATAATATTGTTTGGAATTCATATAACAGGGCTATTTAAAATAAAAACATTTTACTATGAAAAAAAGCTTGTGCCTTTCGAAAAGCTGAGCAAAAACATAAGCTCGATATTCATAGGAATGGCATTTGCAGCCGGCTGGACTCCCTGTGTAGGACCTATACTGGCATCTATACTCATATATGCCGGCAGCATGGAGACAATAACCATGGGAATACTGCTGCTTACCGCATATTCTTTAGGGCTGGCGATACCCTTTATCCTTACTGCTTACGCTATTGGAAGCTTCAGCGAGTATTTCAGGAGAATATCCAAGCACTTGAGTACCATATCGGTAATAAGCGGGATTATGCTTATACTAATGGGTATACTCATTTTTACAAATAAATTTGCTTCATTAAGTCAGTATTTTGATTTTTTTAATTTTTAGAATTTATGAATCAGAGGAGAATTATTTATGAAAAAAAATTTTTTTATTGGAATTGCAGCCATTGTTCTTGTGGCTATGGCTTTTTATATCACACAAAGTTACAATACAAAGTCCGAAATTGTTATAAATCCACCGACCCAGGACCAACAGCCGGAGCAGCCGGTTCCTGATGCCGAATCCGCTCCTTCTGCGGATGACAATATCAGTGAATCAAAAATCAATTTGATGAATGACTATGATTTTTCCCTTGAAGACTTAAACGGCAATAAAGTTGATCTGAGCAGCTTTAAGGGTAAGAAGATATTCCTTAATTTCTGGGCTACCTGGTGCCCTCCCTGCAAAGCGGAAATGCCTGATATAGAAAAGCTATACCAGGAGACAAAGGATAGTGATCTTGTGATACTGGCAGTAAACGTAGGGGAAGATAAAAAAACCGCTCAGAATTTTATGAATGCCAACAAATATAACTTCACTGTGCTGCTGGATGTCACGGGAGAGGTTTCTCGATTATATCAAGTTACAGGAATACCTACATCCTATTTCATCGATACCGAAGGTTTTCTTGAGGATGGAATTACAGGAGGGATATCTCTGGAATCAATGAAAGAATATATAAGCAATCTGAAGTAGACGCACAAATAAAAAAATAAAACAAACAGGAAGGATGATTTGACATGAGCAACAACCCCGTAGCAACCATTGAAATGGAAAATGGAGATATTATGAAACTGGAGTTGTACCCCGATATTGCTCCTAATACAGTAAGGAATTTTATATCCCTTGCAAATAAAGCATTTTATGACGGTTTAGTATTCCACAGAGTTATTCCCGGTTTTATGATACAAGGGGGGGATCCTCAAGGTACGGGAATGGGTGGTCCCGGTTATGGAATCAAGGGGGAATTTAAGGCAAACGGCTTTGCAAACAACCTAAAGCATGAAAAAGGTGTCATTTCTATGGCCAGATCCATGTCTCCGAATTCAGCCGGATCACAATTCTTTATAATGACAGCAGATTCTCCACACTTGGATGGACAATACGCCGCTTTTGGGAAGGTTACGGAAGGTATCG
>JAQVFD010000119.1 GCA_028697435.1 Clostridiaceae bacterium | reverse complement strand
TTACCGAAAGCCTGCAGCATCTTCCAGCAGCATCTCCGGTAAATCATGCTTAATCTCATTATACCGTTTAATGTCCGTTTCCGTAATCCCTTCAAACAAATTTCTATTCTTAAGAGGCAGATCGCTGATAATTATAAGTGCAGCCGCTTTTTTCCCTCCGCAGCTGCATGCGGTAAATACCGCCGATACCTCCATCTCAACTCCATCGCAGCCTTTTTCTCGTATAAAATCAAAGGTATCTTTTCTCTCCCCCAGTATTGAGTCTATGGAGAATATCCTGCCTTCACAGCAATCAATCCCATATCTGCTTTGATATTTATTGACTGTATTCAGAAGCTTTTGTGCAGTTCCTCTGTCTCCCTGCACCAGCTCACCAAAACGGTCTTTTCTTATGTCTTCACTGTGATATCGTGAAAAACCCTCTCCGATGACAGCATCACTTACAACAAGCATATCTCCGATGCACCACTTTGTATTTACTGCCCCGGCAGAACCTGAGAATATAATAGTATCACAATCGGTATAGTTCAAAGCCAAAGCGCAGTCCCCGGACATGGGAGCTCCAATTCCGCTGCTTATTACTGTTATCTTTTTGCCGTTGAACTTTAACGTAACACCTTTATACCAACCTGCAAATTTTACTAACACTTCCTCTGCTACATTTGTAAAGCTCTCAAGACTCCATATCGGTGTAAGTATTACAATGCTTGCAATGTCCTCAATTTTACATCCGAAATGGATATTCACCATAGTTTCTCTCTTAACCTTATCGTACATATGAACACCCCGCTTTATGCATCTTACTTTCCTATATACCTTGCTATATGGGCATCGTCCTGCAGTTCAAAAATTAGAATCCCTGCGCCATCCTCGGATATATAAAAATCATCCAGTTTTGTTTCTGATGTATATATTATATCTTCCTGAAGCTTTTCATCTATATAAACAATTGAGTTAACCATAGAGAAGTACATGGCATCCCCCTCTGATGAAATCAAGTAGTACTCCCCATCAATCCAATGCAAATACTCGGTATTTTCGAAAGCTTTTGCTTCAAGACTTGTTGTATTCACTATATGAAGACTGCTTCTTTCATAATTTCCCACTGTAAAGCTGAGTAAGTTTCCCCGGTTGGAAAACTGAAGGTTCCCAAGCTCAATCATCGTTCCGTCACTGGCATCCACATTTGTTTCCAGTCTCTTGCTGCTATTCCCATCCAAATCAACAATATATACCGAGCTGTAATTAAGTTTCATATACCAATCAGAAATATCGGTATCCTCCGCTTTTATACCCGGAAATGCAAGGAATCCGTCTTCTCCGCCCCATATTATATCTCCAAAAATATATTCATCCTCGGTGATTTCAAATACCTCTTCATAGGTTCCCTTGGAAACATCATATACGCACACCTTTTTACCCTGAAACATATGATAATCCTCTGTATTAAGCCACTGCCCCGATTCGTCCTCCAATACAAAAGCTATTTTAACGCCTGTAGGAGACCATTGCGAATATGCAGATTTCAATTCTCCCTTTTGAGTTCCGCTAAAAGCATCAAATATTTGTTTATCATTTATAATGATGTAATTTTCGTCAGGAGACCAATTTGCTAAATATTGAAAACCTTCTATAAGCCCATCGCTCTTTATATTCATAAGCTTTTTGTTTTCAAATGTTTCAGTACTGTATACATATAACCCCCATATATCGCTGCCCTCTAAAAGAGAAGTATAAGCAACGCTTCCTGTTCTTTGACCTATTGAGATGTTTATAGCGTCAGCCGGACCCATATCCTCTGTAATAACATGCTCCGAGCCTTCTATGTCAATATATTTCAATGTGCTTTTGTAGTCTATATCCTCCACTACTATGAACCCCTTGTTTCCAATAGGTTCATAGTAAATATACTTGTCCGCCATATCTGTCAGTTCACTTTCCCTGACTTCTGCGGTACTTATGTCAATATTATAATACTTGAAAAGTTCACCCTCCTCGGCACTTAGGAGCAAACTATCAGAGGATCTGTGAAATATGTTTACTGTTCCTGTAAACTCCTTCACAATCCTTTCACTCTTTACATCAATATTCCCGTAACCTTTATTGTTTTCAGAATCCCCACTGCAGCCTGTTAACATGAACATAATCGCAAACATAACCGCAAGTATCTTTTTCATCCCTAATCCATCCTTAATATTCTTTTACTGTTATTATAGCAGAAAATACCTCTTATCCCAATAAGAATAGATAGAGACAGGGGGACGTTTCGCCTGTCTCTTACTCTTTCCTAAGCCCTTTTGCCCAGGTTGTTTATCAAAGGTTTATAGAGTATTCCCACTATAACTAAAGTGATTATAAGCTCCGGAAGAAGATAGGAACCATTGTACACTATGGAATAAAATAATGGATTCATGCCTTCAGGAGCATAGGATGCCCATACTATCACCCCTGATATTACATGGCAGACGAACCTTCCTGTCAATCCAATACATGTTCCCATGAATACACCTTTTATGCTGCTTCGGAATAATCCTGCCAGCCCGAGCAGACCAAAAGCAATCACATAGTCAAAAAGTATGGATAATATATGGTAGGAATAAATTGCTCCTCCGAGTAAGAACTGCAGAATACCATAGGCAGTGCCCGCAAGTAATCCGTATTTGACTCCCCATCTCAGCGCAAATACAATTATAGGAATCATACTTCCTGCCGTAACTGACCCTCCATAAGGAGCCTCGAATAGTTTAACATAACTTAGTATCTGAGCGGCTGCAATCATGATTCCCGCTTCTGTAAGCATTTGTGTAGATGTCCTTTTCACAGTACTACCTCCCGATTAATGATTATTACTGGATAAATAAAAGAGACCTTCCTTCATCACCTCTTCCTTCTATTGCCCGGGAGGAATAACCATATAAAAAGACCGCAATCAAAGTTACGGTCAGACTATTTATTAATCACAACCGCTTCCCTCCGTCAGAATTAACCAGACAGGTTCAAAGGGTCAACACCTACGCGTCTAAAAACGCAAGGTGCTTTCTCAGCATTAAGCTCCCCTAGCGGACAATATTCAATTACTGCTTATGTTTATGATAGCGCCATTCTCCTGATGTGTCAATCGCTTTTATCATTTAGCTCATATCTTTTCAATTTAGATGTGATTAGATCTCCCGATTCCGTTTTGAATTCAGACTGAACCATACCTATCCCCCGTTTATAATAGTATATCATATTAGATGTATGATCCTTAAAAGTCACTTTAACTGCTATACAGTCTTTGAATTCTCCTGCCGGAACAACAACATCAGCTTCTATGTCTATGATCTCATAGTGGTTTTCCTCACTTATCCAGAAGCTTCCTTTTTCCAGTGGTAACTGTAATATTATTATATTTGTATTACCGGGCTCATCCAGTAAATTCTCGCCGCTGAATTCTTCCCCTGACCTATAGGTATTCACTATACTGTCATTGTTTTCCTCCAGCACATTGGAAATCACCGTACCTCCATTGTCAACTGTGATCTGATGCCTGTTTCCCGAGCTGAAAATTACTTTTTGTATAAAAGATGCATATTCCATTCCTTCCCCCTGGTATTCCCACATGTTGCCTTCCTTCAGGGGATAAAAGCCAATCAATGACTCTTCCTCCGGTACAGGTGTCGAAGTCGGGGCGCATGAGACCATCCCCATAACCGTGAATATAATACATATCGTAATCAAAATATTCTTCATATTTATCACTCCATTCTGTGCCTTACAATCTCGTTCTCCGCAATTCATGCTATTATGTAATTATTTAATATGATTATACCCAAATTTATGGAATGTTAGAAGTCTGCAAAGGAATATTTGTAAAACACAACAAAAAGTGTGTATCGGACTTACTTTTTTGTTATAATAGTGATAGAATGTATTGGTGACTTGCTTGAAAAAGACCAATAATCGCAGGAGGTACACATATGGATAAAACTACGAAAAAATCTCTTGTCTGGGGTGTAATCCTCATTATTGAAGCATTCATACTGAAGCTTGTAAAGAAGTCGGATTTGCTGTTTTATATTTCTCTGCCTATTATCGCAGGTTTTTTGATTACCGAGTTCTTGATTGACATGCCTCAACAGCCAAAAAGAAACCTTAAATAGAATACATATAATAAATGCTACTGTGGCTCAGTCGGTAGAGCAGCGCATTCGTAATGCGCGGGTCTGTGGTTGTTGATAAGGTAGGATAAAGAGATTATAATAAGTGAAATTGAGGGCGGAAGTCCCGCCCTCACATATATGCTGGTGTGGCTCAAAGGCAGAGCAGCGGTATCGTAAACCGCAGGTTGCGAGTTCGATTCTCGCCACCAGCTCCAGAGAATGTAACCCCCGGATTATCCGGGGGTTTTTCATTGACGAAGGCGTATTATACTTGTAATTCTTTCAAAAAGCGAATTACATACCCTCGTTTAAGTACATCATGCTGCTTTTGATTATAATAGTTTCTTAGGCACGAATAACAAGAACTATCACCTTCATCACCGCCACAATTACATGATTCCATAAGTCTAATAGTTTCATTTATGACACTTGTTAGGATTTCAGGACTGTTTAATCTTCTGACGTGCCCTGCTCCACCTGGTGTTTTATCATAAAGAATTAGCGCAAAGTTACCGTGATGGGTTTCTTCATTTTTAAAATGTTGTAAGCAGCCCGAAATGTCAGTGCTTTCAATATTAAGGCTGCTGCATATGCCATTTAAAAATCCATATAGGACTGAAAGTGCCACCTCCCATTCCCACAAATCAAGAGATATAAATCGAATTTGAACGACATCGGTCTTAAACTGATAGCCCAGTGAATATTTTCTCAATTTATTGGTTCCATCATTAGCACACGTATATCCATTAAGACTATGATGCTTATGTTTCTTTATTCTCTGAGTCTGAGGCGCAGACTCATCCAAAAGGGTATACCCACAGCTTTCACAAATATAGAAAGCAGATTCATTTAAGACAGCCATTTCTTGTCCCTGTCCAACGCCTAATTCAACTGTTCGACCAGCAATCTGATATCGCTCCATATTTATTTTTTCCATATACCCTACATACGATACTTCTCCGTTGTAAGTACGTTCAGGTTTGATAAGCCCTGGTTTCTTAATATCATTACTTGCAAAGCCAAACAAGGGAATAAGGAAGGTTTCCCTCGCTTGATTATTCAGACTTGCATTACACACTTGGCATGTCTCTAATGGTCCTATAGCTGGAGTATCAGAGTGAGGTGCAATGTTAAGGGTCTTGCATTCTACGCATCTAATATAATCAAACATTTTCCAACTCATTTTAGGGATTTTTCGAATATAGTGACTGGTAATAAGCCTTCCATTAGCAACAATCTGAGAACCGGGGGCATATTCGGAAATAGCAATTGATAGGTCGCGTTGAAGCTGCACTCCTAATTTCTTGTTGTTGTTGCGGTCAACAATTGTCATTTCAACATTGTCTACCGGGAAACCGTATTTGGGAAGCACATTCTTGCGTGAGAGAAATGCAAGGATGTTTTCTCGTTTGTAAACACGGATTCTTTCGTTTAAATGGTCAATAGGCCGTTGTGCTGCAATTGCCAGCTGCACAGCATCCTGAAGCACGCCCAACTCATAGTCATACTCAGCAATTGCCTTGATTAATACTCCCGGATTATCTTCTTCACTGCTTAACAAGCTGCCAATCCAGCCATATGATGCTATCTTAAACGTATCGACAAGTGACAATGGCAAAAACTTCTTTGCAAAATCCTTCAATTCATTTGGATGTTCCTGTAAGTAACTTTCGAAACATATAAATCCATTTTTACCAGCTTCATTTGTTTCAGCCATTACTCCAACCGTTGAGAAAAATTTAGAATACCTTTTCCAAAAGAATGACAAGGCAGAAGCATATAAATGGCGGATTGCAATCTTTTCATTTTCAATATTAAATTTCGGAGGATCAATCTCTCCTCTTATCATGCGCTCCGGCATTCTGAAGAATGTGAAATCATGATTGCTCTTATTACAAAAGGTAAGTGCATACGCCGCTGCATGCTTGCTTCTGCCAGCTCGACCAGCGCGTTGTGCATAGTTGGTTGGTGAAGGTGGCATGTTTCTCATAAAAACGGTTTCGAGAGAACCAACATCAACGCCCATTTCAAAGGTTGTTGAGCAGCTTAAAATATCTACTTCTTTATTCTTGAATCTCTTCTGATAATCATATGCTGTTTCTTTGTCAAGCTGAGCTGTGTGCTCAAAGATCCGCAGCTCGCGAGCGTCCATATTCTGATACATTTCAAAATAATGATTACCGGAATATTTATCATATACATTCACACTTGTTAGGTGTCCGGTGCATTGATATGTTGGGCATATCTCTCGAATATTGATTGCACTTAGCTTTTTGCATTTGGAGCAATAGTACCAATGATTGCCTTTGGAAACAACGATTTTTTGAGTGTCAATTTGATATGCTCCCTCGCTTTGGTGGAGTAATTTACTCGGTAAAAATATTTTATTCCAAATGGCCTCAAGATTTTTGTTAATATAATTCAAATCAGCATCCTTGCCAATCGCTTGTAAAAGCCGGGCAAAATAATCCACACGCTTATTTTTAAGCGTGGCATTAGAGGGACAAAAAGACCGATGTCTCTTTTTGACATCAGGATCTGACAATGTATAGGCATACTCTGCACCATTGTGTGTAAAAAACTCCTTATCCGAAACATCCAACGGATGATTATACCAAATAGCAGCATCAGCCATCATCCCAAGCGCAAAAATGCTGCACAGCTCACTGACCTCCTTAGCACTTAGTTGCAACTGCATGTTTTCAGG
>JAQVFD010000118.1 GCA_028697435.1 Clostridiaceae bacterium | reverse complement strand
TTATAAGGAGCTTGTCTTTTCTTTGAAAAAAAAGAACCGGGAACAAGTTGAGGCAAATAAACAGATAATAAAGTACATAAATGATGTTGAGCAGCTTACAGCTATAGAAGAACGAAACAGGATGTCCAAAGAAATCCATGATATATTGGGACATTCTCTCACATTGGTCCTGGCAATTCTGGAGAGCAGCCTAATATTGGTTAACGAAAATATACCCGAAGCCAAAAAAAGGATTCTTCAAGCATTATCCGCTGCCAAACAAGGACACAGTGAAATGAAAGATGTTCTCGACGGTAAAGCAGATCAAAGTATAAAGTCTACACGCCGACTGGAAATGGACCTGGAAAACCTGATTGATAGTTATAAAGTTGCAGGAATGGAAGTATATCTAAGCATATCGGGAACCCCTTTAAATATTAACCAACAATGCTATAATACTATCTTCAGGATATGTCAGGAAGGTCTGACAAATGCAATAAGACATGGAAATGCAAAGAAAGCAGATATATTTATAAGGTTTGGCAGAAAGGAAGCGGAAGTATTTGTTATTGACAACGGTCAGGGCTGCCATGGTATAAACAAGGGTCAAGGCCTCTCCGGTATGGAACAAAGGATTGCAGATCTTAAAGGTACCCTCTCTTACGGTTCTTCCGAAAACACCGGTTTTACTATCCACGCCTTCATACCTCTTCAAGCATAAGGAATTCACATATAACTAAAGTCATTCATTTTATTATCCTTAGGTCATTCAATTCAATTACTTTTGCAGCTTGCGGTGAAAAGCTGTAATAACTTACACTTTCTGTAAAGACAAATCATTTGCGTATATTGTGCCGGCTTTGACATGTGCGATTTTTTTCGAGGAGGTATAAATGGAAAATGAAAGTCAAAACGCTGCTGTTACTGTTGGCTCTTCTTTGCCTTGTCGGATGCAAAGGTGTGAAAACAGAGGAGAAACAGAACACTGATATTGAACCGATAGAAAAAGTGGATGTCCGGGAAGAAAAAGATAAAGTGGTAATCCAAGCAGAACAAGGCAAAATGGAAATATCCTCTGATGCAGGTCAAGACCTTGATTTGCCTGAGGGATTCCCGGCTGAAAAGCTTCCCGTATATCCAAAGGGAAGTATAGTAGTATCTGAGTGTGTCAACGATGTATATAATGTAGGAATTGTGACAAACGATAATGTCGAGTCAATTTATAAATACTATAAGAAAAATTTGAACGCAGATAGTATTACATCAGACATGCTTTCGGGTGAATCGGCAAATCTGTTTCTGCAGGATGGAGAAAAGGCAGGAGGCATTATGATTATGCCCAATAATCTGCCATACGATTTCAAGTATGTGATTTTTATCACCTATGGTGAATAAAAGGAGGAGATGATAATATGAATCTTAAGATTTTTTACAGAATAATTCCCATTATATTGATCACACTGGTACTAAGTTTTTCTTCAGCGGTTTCTGCATCGGCTATTCCGACCCTCCCCGGTGGAGCTGCCGATATCGGGCCGATTATACCCGATATCCCGGACGTCCCTATACTTTTTCTTGCCCCTTCAGATCTGGCTGTCGGAGCAGCAGGTGAAACACGGGTAAATCTTATATGGAAAGACAATTCAATAGATGAAGAAGGCTTCAGAATATTTCGGAGAGAAGCGGGAGATGCTCCATATCTTAACATTGCAGCAACAGGACCTCATCTGTCTGAAACAATGGGATATGCTGATAATTCAGTTGAGAGAGGAAAGACTTATTTTTACAAGGTAAACGCATATAAGACAGGTACAACCTCTGCTTATTCCAACGAAGTTACTGTTGATGTTCCGGTATTGGCCTGCCCCAATGGACTTTCAGTAATTAATTGCACATCACGCAGCATTACCATAGCTTGGAATGACAATTCCGGATTTGAAAGCGGGTATTATGTTAATATAGGCCGTCAAGGCGATATGATTTTCAATAGATATACTTCGCCTTCTGATTCCACTTCTTACTTATTCGAAGACCTGACCCCCGGAGTACTGTATTGGATGAGTGTTGAGGTTTTTGATGAAGAAGGCAACAAATGCGAAACCGAGAAAATAACTATGAGAACACCCTTTGAAGTATTACAGCCGCTGAATGCACCTACGGATATTAATGCAAATGCAGTAACACAGAATAAAATACTCTTGTCATGGAGAGACAATTCTGACGGAGAAACCGGATATACTGTTGAAAGAAAGGAGGCAGGGGATGCAGATTATGTCATTCTTGCCAATTTAAGTGCAAATTCCGAAGTATATAATGACAATACTGTAAGCAGAGACAAAATATACATGTATAGGATTAAAGTTTTAAAAGACATGCAATATGAGTACTCAGAGCCTTTTACCGTAAACACCTTCATTCCGGAAGCTCCTTCAGGCTTGAACGGAGTAGAAAGAGAAGACAGCTCCTATAGGCTTACATGGATGAATGATACTGATTATGAAACCGCCTACAGGGTTGAAAGAAAAACTTATGACGGCACTTATTCCTTGTTGGGTTATTCCGGACCGGATACTCTTATATATGACGACAATACCGCCCGGCCTGATACAGTCTATTGTTACAGAGTGTGTGCAGTAAACGGCCAATTGGTATCCGGTTATTCCAACGAATGCTGTCTCGGTATGCAAGCGCCTCCCCATATTTCTCCCGAAGATTCTGAAATTCCCGCTGAAACACCGGTTGAAGATTACCACGAAAATTCAGGGGGGACATCAGGCGACTCAGGAGGAACATCAAGGGATTCAGAAGATTCAGCAGACACAGGCATTTTCGACGGCACACAAAGCCAATGGGCAGCATCGGAGCTTGAAAAAGCTTTTGATCACGACCTTACCTACCCGGGAATAATGAACAACTATAAAAACCAAATTACCAGAGAAGAATTCTGCAAAATAGCAGTAAAACTATATGAGCAGCTTAGCGGAGCAATCGCTTTAGCCGGAGATGATCCTTTTAACGACACTGATGATCCTGAGATCTTAAAAGCATATAAGCTGCAAATCGTTATGGGAATTGGAAATGGTCAGTTTGCACCACATAACAAAATCACACGACAGGAAATATGTGTAATGATAATGCGGGCTCTTGATGCTGCAATACCTGAAGTTGACAGAAGTACAGCTTCCGTTTTCCCTTTTGCCGATAAAAACAAGATAGCCCCCTGGGCTATGGATTCCGTGAAATTTTGTTATAAAAACAATATCATGAAGGGCATCAGCGAAACTGAGATTGCACCCCTTGCCGATATTACCCGGGAGCAAGCCATAGTATTGCTGAAACGAACCTTTGAACAATATATGAGCAGATAGAGCTTGGTAAAAAAGCCGTATAAAATCATTGATTCTATACGGCTTTAGCATTCCTTGATTATCCAAGCTTTATAAACCTGTCAATCTCCTTCCTGATAAGCTCCAGAGAGCTTCTCCAGAAATCCGGATCATGGACCTCAACATTCATAACCTTTGCTACATCTGCAATATTCATCTTGCCTGTCACAGACAACATTCTGTCATACTCCTGTACAAATTCCTTTCCTCTTTTCAGGTACTCGGCATACAAGCCCTTGGCAAAAAGCAGTCCGAAAGCATAGGGAAAGTTGTAGAAGTTATAGTCGGCACTGTAATAATGAGGTTTGCAAAGCCACATGTAAGGATGCAAAAATTCCGGATCAAGTCCGTCGCCGTATGCCTCTTTCTGTGCGGAAAGCATTATCTCCTTCAGTTCATTTACCGATAATGAGCCGGATTCTCTTCTTTTAAATACTTCACTCTCAAAAATAAACCGGCTGAATATATCCACAATAACCTGAGCTGAATCTGCTATGTCGTTTTCCAGCATGGAGAAAGTCTCTTCTTCATTAGCGCTCTTCAATGCAGCCTCCTTGACTATAGTCTCACAGAATATTGAGGCGGTCTCTGCTATCGGCATCGGATAATCCGAGTTAAGATATTCCTCTTTCATTAAACATGCCCCATGATATCCATGACCCAACTCGTGAGCCAAAGTGGTCATATTGCTGAAACTTCCGTCAAAGTTTGAAAGTATTCTGCTCTCCCCTATTGTATGAAGGTTTTCGCAAAAAGCACCACCCCGTTTGCCCTCTCTCGGCTCTGCATCTATCCAGCGGTTATCGAAGGCATGGGCAGCATAGTCCCCCAAGGCATCACTGAAGGTTCTGAAGTTTGCTACTATATAATCTCTGGCTTCCTTGTAGCTGAATTGCATATCCAGACTTCCCATGGGTGCAAACAGCTCATAGAAAGGCAGCCCATTCTTATAACCCATAAGCTCTGCTTTTTTTCTGAAATATCTGTGGAAGTCCGGGAGACTTTCCCGCATTGCTGTAAGCATTGCGTACAAGGTTTCTATATCCATCCTGGAATCCAAAATGGTCTTTTCCAATGGGGATTTATAACCCTTCATCCTTGATACGGTAATTACTTCTCCTTTTATGCCGTTCAAACTGGCTGCCACTGATTCATCAACCTTGAGGTAGGCCTTTAGTTCCGCTTCATAAGCTTTCCTTCGCAGTCCGGCGTCCTTATTGTATGCCATATTTCTGACTACAGGCAACGGAAGCTTCTTTTCCTCTCCTTCTATTGTTATATCTACAAGAAGTGTGGAAGTTAACAGTTCCTGAAGCTTTTCCCATGCAGCCGAGCCTGTGGTCTTCATTTTTGATATCAGCACTTCTTCTTTGTCGCTTAGCAGATATTTACTCTTTTCAAGGTTTTCCCTGAAGAAATATTCGAACTTCTTCAAGTAACTGTCGGATGCAATGATTTCATTGATATTGCTTATGCCTCCAAGCCATTTCTGGAAGTTGACTTCCGGTTTTGTAAGCTCCGTAGCTTTTTCCTCCAGACAGTCAATTACCTTCAGTGCTTTTTCATTCCTTGCTTCCACACTCATGGTAAGCTGTGCATAGCTGTAAAGCCTGGTATATAGCAGATAAAACTCATTGATGGACTTTATATATCTTCTCATCTTATGAGCTGCATCTGACGAATCCTTAAAGTTACTATCAGCCCACTCCTTTATTTCTTCGATGTCCTTGATACACTTTTCATAATCCTTTTTGAACTCTTTGGAATCAAAAGATTTATACAGTTCATCCAGACTCCATCTTTGGTTCATGTGATAACCTCCACTCATTTCATAATGTAGATTAGTTTCCTATTAATTTTTGTTTAAGCTCTTTCTCTATAGCCACAAGCTCTTCCTCAGCCTGCTGCCTCTTGATTCGTCCTTCCTTCTGTATGTTCAGAGTCTCGTCAATTGTGGCAATAAGGTTTTCATTTACCTTTTTCAGAGTCTCTATATCCACAACTCCCCGCTCAGTCTCTCTTGCCAGGTCAGTTGAACCGGTCTTCAGCATTTCTGCATTCTTCAGAAGCAGTGTATTGGTAGTATCGGTAACTTCCTTCTGCACTGCCAAGGCGTTTTTCTGTTTTACCAGGCTTATTGCAATGACAATCTGATTTTTCCACAAAGGTATTGTATTCAATATGGAGCTCTGTATTTTTTCTACCAGTACCTGGTTATTGTTCTGTATCAGCCTTATCTGGGGTGCTGTCTGCAAAGAGACCATCCTGCTAAGCTTCAGGTCATGTATTTTCTTCTCAAATCTGTTTGCCATCTGTATAAGGTCATTTAGTTTCTGTGCATCTATGGAGTCATTGGTTTCTTTGACCTTGGCTTGCATTTCCGGGATTACTTTTTCGTTAATCTCCTTAAGCTTCAAAGTTCCGGCCATTATGTAATAATTTAGATTACCCAGGTATTCCAGATTTTTATCAAACAAATAATCCAGCAAAGTAATATCCTTTAAAAGCTGCATCTTGGATTTGTCCAGCTCATCTACGATTTTTTCTATCTCAGTGCTGAGCTTCTGATATCTTGCCGCAAACTTTTGGGTGTTGTTAACTAACGACCCGAATATCGGGAACTTGGACATAAAACCTTTGCCTGAGCTTACGCCGTCTACATCCAACTCCTTAACCTTAAGCATAAGATCGGTGAGTATATCTCCCACATAACCGCTGTCCTTTGATCTTACTTCGCTTACTACATTATCCGCAAAACCCGCTATCTGGCTTTGAGCCCCCACCCCATACTGAAGTATGAACTGAGAATCTTCCAAATTGATGGTGTTCATTATTTCTTCCAGTCTCTGTTTCTGCTCCTCGGTAAGCTTGGAAAGGTCAACCACCTCCAAATTGGTTTCTGCTGCTTTATATTTATCTGTTTCCATAATCACTCCTCCTCCGTTCAATAATATATACGTAAATAATTAATTATTGATTGCAAACTATATGTTTTGCACTAAACCTTTTACAATAAATTCGTAATGTGCAAAACATTTTCCTTGATTCATATGTTGCGAAAGGTACATTGTTAATACTACAAAAGTAGACGCTTCTACTACTTTTGTAGTGATAAATCTTTTCCGCAACATATATAGCATAATATCATTTTACCATTTTTTCCTCAAAAATATATAAGTATATAGTATAATTATATATATTACCGATTTGTCTTACCGGAAAATATCAAATATAAGCAAAAGAGGTTGTTATATGATTGAATATCGAAAGCTTACTCATGAGGACTATGATGATATAGTAGATATTTGTAAGTATATCTGGGGTGGAACCGATTATCTCCCCGAAATTTTTCACAAGTGGGTGGATGATAAGGGATTGTTTTTGGGAGCCGTCGATACTGATACCGGCAAAGTCATAGGAACAGATAAATACTCGGTACTTTATGACGGTACCGGCTGGCTTGAAGGGTTAAGAACCCACAAGGATTATCGG
>JAQVFD010000117.1 GCA_028697435.1 Clostridiaceae bacterium | reverse complement strand
GCCATGTGAATATTAAGGAACCTAAGATAGTTATCGTACCTATATTTAACAGAGTAAGCTTAAGTGTTGATTTTAACTGTATAATTAGTATAAAAATAGGTCATATTATGAATGTTGGAATTAGGGCAATACCTGCATTAATATCCGTTAACAGGTAAAATAAAATATTTATTAAGGATGTGTTTAGCTTGGATCAGCCTGTAGAAAGCTTGATGAAAACTACAATGGAAAACATCAAGAATATGATAGATGTAAATACTGTAGTAGGGGATGCTGTTGAAACAAAAGATGGTACCGTTATTGTACCTGTGTCAAAGGTATCCTTTGCATTTATAGCAGGAGGAGGAGAATACTCGGGAACTTCCGATAAAAATGAGGAGGATGCAGCAAAATTTCCTTTCGCAGGAGGAAGCGGAGCAGGGGTAACGGTACAGCCTATAGGATTTCTCGCTACAACAAACGGACAGCTCAGGGTTATACCTGTCAGATATAGCAGTGCCGTTGACAGAATAGTTGATATGGTGCCGGACTTCATTAACAATATGGAGAATTACATAAATAAACGAAGAATATCTGAAGAGGATAAGAAGGAAATGTAGGAAGGAGCTAAACTCCTTCCTTTTTTATATTTGAATTGTTATAATGATAGTGCAAACTTTTCAACTAATGTTTACTATAGATATGTCGCGAAAAAGATTTATCATTGCAAAATCAGTTGAAGATTCTGATTTTGTGTTAAAGTAATGTATTTTTCACGACATATGAATCAGGGAAAATGTTTTACACTATTTGAATTCAATGTAAGATGTTTAGTGTAAAACATATAGATATGCTTTTTTCGGGAGGGATTCATATGGAATTAAAGAATGCAGTTGATTTAATATGGGAGAACAGAAAATATACCACGGATGATCCAAAAGAAGTTTTAAGCCATTTAAATGAAGAAGTAGCAGAATCATTGAAAGCTCTTCTGAGAGGTGAAGAAGAGAGAGCCAAAAGTGAGCTGGAGGATGCCCTTTCATGTATTTTTATAACATTGAAGGTCATGAATGTTGATATTGAAGAGGCAGTTAACCGGCAGATCATTCAAATGAAGAAAAGACATGATAAGGTAATGATTTTTAAGAAGGACAAGGTGGAAATATATGTAAATGGGGCAATAAAAGGAGGTTGGACTATCTGGGGAGAAGATGACATGAAGGAAGCACTTAAAATAGCCAAGGAATTCGGCTGTAAAATTGAAAAGGAATAATATTATATAAACAAATCATTCTGTCAATAATATATGTATGTATTTAATATATATGATTTCGGAGTGATTTGATGAGAAGATACATAGCTTTTGTCATTGCAGCTATTATTGCTGCATTATCCGGTATTTTTGCAGTGCATGCCCTTCAGGAAATCAGTGCCCGCGCAGCAGTTGTTATGGATGTAAGCTCAAACCGTGTATTGTATTTAAAAAATATGAATGAAAAGCTGGCAATGGCTAGTACAACAAAGATAATGACTCTCATAGTAGCTATAGAAAGCGGAAAATTGGATGAAAAGGTAAAGGTAAGCAAAAGAGCTTCACATATGGAAGGCTCATCAATATATCTTCGTGAAGGAGAAAGGCATACAGTCAGCGATTTATTATATGCAATAATGCTGCGGTCAGGAAATGATGCGGCAGTTGCGGTAGCAGAACATATCGGAGGTTCGGTTGAAGGATTTGCCGATATGATGAATAAAAAGGCCGCGGAGATTGGGGCAAAAAACACTCGATTTGCAAATCCCCACGGCTTGGATACGGAAGGGCATTATACCACAGCTTACGATCTTGCCTTGATTACTTCTTATGCATTAAAGAATCCTGTATTTTCAAATATAGTAAGCAGTAAGAAAAAGATAATTGAAGGACCCCCGGATGAAAATTGGGACAGGGTTATGATAAATAAAAACAAAATGTTGTGGCAATTTGACGGAGGCGATGGGGTTAAAACGGGTTTTACAAATAAAGCAGGACGATGTTTGGTGTCTTCTGCAACAAGAGATGGATTTCAGATTATTTGTGTAGTTCTTAACTGCGGACCAATGTGGAATGATTCATCCTCTCTGCTTGAACATGCATTTAAAAACTATACAAAAACGAAAGTTGTTGAAAAAGACAGCACTTTCAAAGTAATAGAGGTAAGGAATGGAAAGGAAAGGTTCGTAGGAGTCAAGCCGGTGGAGGACTTTGCCTTTGCGTTGAGAGAAGATGAGAAAGATGATGTGGAATTAGTAGCAAAAGACTTGGAAGCAGTGCAAGCACCTTTTGAAAAAGGTGATGATGCAGGCAGACTTGAAGTATATATTGATAATACTTTGATAAAAACAATAAGACTGGAGTATTCTGAAGGGGTGGAATCCAGCAGTCCGTTTTTTTATCTAAAACGGATTCTAAAAGATTATATTTCATACACAGAACAATAAACTTTTAAAAGTGGGGCGCAGGGGAAATGGAAGAAAGGCTGCAAAAAGTAATGGCGGAGTCCGGTGTGGCTTCAAGACGGAAATGTGAGGAGATGATATTTGCCGGAAGGGTTAAAGTTAATGATGTATTGATAACAGAACCGGGATATAAGGTTGACAGAGACAAAGATCTGATAGAAGTAGACGGAAATATCGTCAAAAGCTTCGACAAGAAGCTTTATATTTTGTTGAACAAGCCTGTTGGTTACATTACCAGTGTAAAGGATCAATTTGGCAGACCCACAGTCTTAGACCTGATAAATGGAATAAGTAACAGGGTGTTTCCAATCGGACGCTTGGATTATGATACTGAAGGGCTGCTGATATTAAGTAATGACGGTGAACTTACTTACAGAATCACTCATCCAAAGTATAATACTAATAAGACATATAGAGCCTTAGTCCATGGGGAAGTCGACAGAGATGATATAGAGTCCTTCGAAAAGGGTATAACGATAGAAGACTATGTTACGGCTCCTGCAGAAATGAAAATAATCAAATATGCAAAGGGCAACAGCATAGTAGACATTACCATACATGAGGGAAGAAACAGACAAGTAAGGAAAATGTGTTCTGCAATAGGACATGATATAATAAGGCTGAAGCGTATAAGAATTGGAGAAATCAGTCTGGGTGGTTTAAAAACCGGTGAATGGCGTTATCTCAGCGATTCAGAAGTTAAATACTTAAAAAATATTGGGGGTATTATGAAATGATGCAGATTAGGAAGATAAAACCGGAGGATATTGATTTTGTTATTGATATTACATCAAAATACAGAATGCCAGATAGTAAGTATCTCTCGAAGGTTGAACATTTTCTGATTTGTGAGTATGATAACATAAAATGTGGATGCGGTTGTCTGATTCCACATGAAGGAAAAGGATATATCAATTGTGTTATAGTGGATGAAGAACATAGAAGAAAGAAGCTTGGTGATGCAATAGTAAGAGCGCTGCTTAACATTGCGGATTTGCAGGGAATTCAATATGTATACGCTTCCGGAATATGTGAAGACTTCCTGCAAGCAATGGGGTTTGAAAAGTATAGCAGTACAGATGTTGCGGATGATATTAAAAAAGTAATCGGTGATTCAGGCAATTTAGATTATTTTAGAGTATCCTTGAAGGGTTATTTTAAGCCTTGTTCTCATTGACAAAAAATTAAAATTAGAAATGCTAAAAAGTCATGTCTTTTCAATACATAATATGATATATTATTAATAATTATTTTAAGATACGCAGAATAAATACTGCAATAAACAGGAGGTTATGATATGGCAAAGGTTAGAATTACTGAAACTGCACTAAGAGATGGTCACCAGTCACTTATTGCTACAAGGATGAGAACGGATGAAATGCTTCCTATTATCGAGATGATGGATAAGGTTGGATATCATTCATTGGAAATGTGGGGAGGAGCTACATTTGACACTTGTCTGAGATTCCTCGATGAAGATCCCTGGGAACGGCTTCGTTTGATTAAATCAAAGCTCAAGAACACTAAGCTTCAGATGCTTTTAAGAGGTCAAAATATATTGGGATACAAGAACTATGCCGACGATGTGGTTGAGGAATTTGTAAAGTTATCTGTAAAGAACGGTATAGATATAATAAGAATATTTGACGCGTTAAATGATTTGAGGAATATTGAGACAGCAGTAAGAACTGCCAAGAAATATGGCGTACACGCTCAGGGAACGGTTGTATATACTACAAGCCCCGTACATAACATAGAACTATATGTTGAACTGGCTAAGAAAGTACAGGAAATGGGATGTGATTCCCTTTGCATTAAGGATATGTCGGGAATACTTGCTCCATATTACGGATATGAACTCATAAAAGCACTAAAGAAGAACATTGACATCCCGATACAACTTCATACTCATTTTACAAGCGGCATGACCGATATGACCTATTTAAAGGCAATTGAAGCGGGAGTGGATATTATTGATACTGCGATGTCTCCCTTTGGTCTGGGAACTTCACAACCACCAACAGAGCCAATGGTAGCTACACTGAAGGGCACGGAATATGATACCGGATTGGACCTGGATTTGCTGTGTGAAATTGCCGCATACTTTAGAAGCATTAAAGATAAATATATAGCAAATGGAACACTTGATCCCAATGTATTTAATATCGATACCAATGTATTAACCTATCAAGTGCCCGGTGGAATGCTCTCCAATTTGATGTCCCAGTTGAAGCAGGCAAATGCTATGGATAAATATGACGAAGTGCTTAAAGAAATACCCAGAGTAAGAGCGGATTTGGGATATCCTCCTCTGGTAACACCCTCCAGCCAGTTTGTAGGCACACAAGCAGTCTTTAATGTTATTTCGGGAAGCAGATACAAGATGATACCGAATGAAGTAAAAGACTATGTCAGCGGCAGATATGGAAAACCAAGTGTTCCAATTTCCGAGGAAATAAAAAAGATAATAATCGGAGACGAGGAAGTCATAACCTGCAGACCAGCGGATTTAATTGAACCGCAGCTTGAGGCTTTGAAGGAGGAAATGAAGGAGTATTATGAGCAGGAAGAGGATGTTCTGAGTTATGCTGTGTTCCCGCAAGTAGCTATGAAGTTCTTCAAAGACAGACAAGCGAAAAAATACGGAATAGACAGCAGCCTTGCAGATAAAGAAAATAAAACATATCCGGTATAAATAAAAAAAGGGGTGTCGCAAACTTCTTAGTAAGCAGTTTGTGGCACCCCTTTTTTCAGTCACGAGAATTGTAATTAAGGAGGACATAAGATTGAACATACTTATTACGAATGATGATGGAATATATGCACGTGGACTATATGAGCTGGCAAAGAGGATGACAGCATTTGGGAAGGTAACAGTGGTAGCCCCTGATAAAGAGCAAAGCGCCATAGGGCACGCGATAACGCTGCATCAACCTCTTAGATGCAGCAAAATTAAGCTGTATGACCTGGATATTGATGCCTGGTGGGTGAACGGTACCCCCGCAGATTGTGTCAAGTTAGGCATTGAGACACTTCTTTCAGAAGCTCCTGATCTGATAATATCAGGGATTAATGACGGTGAAAACCTCGGTACGGATATTATTTATTCGGGAACGGTTTCGGCAGCTATTGAAGGTTCGATGTTTAGTATACCTTCAATAGCTATATCCTATGCGAAGCATTGCAGTATGGATTTCTCCATTCCAGCCGAAGCCTCTTTACAAGTGATAAGGCAAGTGCTGAATCATTTTGGAAAAACTAAAATACTATTGAATGTGAATATTCCTGAAGCAGATAGCATTGAAGCTTTGAGAGGCATAAAAATAGCCAGGCTTGGAGTAAAAAAATACAGAAATAGTTTTGAAGAAAGAAAAGATCCCCGCGGAAACAGCTACTATTGGCTGGCAGGGGAGCTTGTAAGGGACGAAACAGACGAGGATACGGATATATATGCAATAAGGAAAGGTTATATAGCTGTTACCCCTATACATGTTGATTTAACGGACTATACAGAAATAAAAAGAATAGGAGAATGGAGTTTTGATAAGGTAAAGCTTAAATAATTGTCTTAGAGGGACTTTTTCTTTGCTAAGTGTTTTGTCCTAAATATATCATAAATTCTTTAGAATTTATGATTGTGCCATGTGCGTTTTTGGCAAAGCCAAAATTCTCGCACGGCATTTAAATAAGAGATATAATGTGCGTTTGAGCACATTATATCATATATTAATAATATTTTGACATTTTGCCTTGCAATAGGGAATATAATAATATATACTAAAAAATGAAGGGAAAGTTGCAAAATTCATATTATTATTAAAACAAATGACATAAAAGTTGCATAATCCTATGATTTTTTTGGAGGTCGAAAAAATGAAAATGAAGGATATCGTAGCAGGCGAAATAGTGAATGAAAAAGTCACAATTAATCCTGCCTGGTGTAAGGGCTGCGGCATATGTGTTGCCTTTTGCCCCAAAAAAGCTTTGGAGCTTAAGAATGATAAGGTTACAATGCCCGATGTAGAAAAGTGCATACAGTGCGGGATGTGTGAGCTTAGGTGTCCTGACTATGCAATATATCTGGGGAGGAAGAAGAATGAAAAGCAAAGTTAGATTAATGCAGGGAAATGAAGCATGTGTCGAAGGTGCAATTGCTGCCGGTATGACATTTTATGCAGGATATCCTATTACTCCTTCAACTGAAATTGCAGAATTATCCGCTGAAAAACTACCTTTGGTTGGCGGAAGGTTTATGCAAATGGAGGATGAAATAGCCGGAATGGCTGCTATTATCGGAGCTTCCCTAACCGGAGCCAAAAGCATGACAGCGACCAGCGGACCGGGATTTTCGCTGAAACAGGAAAATATAGGCTATGCGGCAATAGCAGAAGTGCCTTGCGTAGTAGTTAACGTCCAGAGGGGAGGTCCCAGTACAGGAATGCCTACTTCACCGGCTC
>JAQVFD010000116.1 GCA_028697435.1 Clostridiaceae bacterium | reverse complement strand
GGTTAATTGATGAGGTCCCTGTTATATATGTTATAGATCATGCGATACTGGGGTTCTTGTTTATGCTAAATGAGAAGGTTATGAAGAATGCTCATATTGTGTATAACCTGAAAGAAAATTCAGAGGATTTTCAAATGGAAATATACTGTAGAGAGATAAGGGAAGGTAAGAGTGTGGAAAATGCACTCATAATTCCTCAGCAGGCAATTTATTGGAAGAAGTTGGCAAGGGGCGTATTGGGATTTGATATGATAAAAAAATATTGCAATGATACCGGATTTGACGGGAAAATGCTTGAAGATGAATTAACCTTTAAATTGCATATTCCTAAAGTCAACAGAGGAGAATAGTATGTTTGTAGACAAGGCAAAAATATATGTGAAAGCCGGAAACGGCGGAGATGGCAGAGTATCCTTCCGCAGGGAGAAATATGTGCCTAATGGCGGTCCGGATGGAGGAGACGGAGGAAATGGAGGAAGCATAGTCTTCATGGTAGACGAAAACATGAGGACTCTGATGGACTTCAGGTACAAGAGAAAGCATATTTCCGATAATGGGGAAATGGGAGGAACCAATAATTCATCCGGCAAGAGTGCTGATGATTTGTACATAAAGGTGCCTGCCGGAACTATTTTGAAGGATGCTGAAACAGGAGCCTTCCTTGGAGATTTAAAGAACTCCGGAGATAAGGTGATTGTTGCTCATGGAGGCAAGGGCGGAAAGGGGAATCAGCATTTTGCAACTCCCACCAGACAAGCACCAAGGTTTGCACAGCCGGGGGAGCAGGGGATTGAAAGATGGATTGAGTTGGAGTTGAAGCTTTTAGCTGATGTCGGACTTGTAGGGTTTCCTAATGTCGGGAAGTCTACATTCTTGTCTATTGTAACTTCTGCTAAGCCCAAAATTGCGAATTATCATTTTACCACCCTTGTACCAAACTTGGGAGTAGTGGATCTTGGAAGAGCCAGGAGCTTTATAATTGCTGATATTCCCGGGCTTATTGAAGGGGCCCACAGTGGAGTCGGACTTGGACATGATTTTTTGAGACATGTTGAAAGGACAAAAGTTCTGATACATTTGCTTGACACCTCCGGACTTGAAGGGAGAGATCCCCTTGAGGATTTTGATAAGATTAACGGGGAATTGAAGCTGTATAACGAAAAGCTTGCAAAAAAGCCCCAGATTGTAGCTTGTAATAAGATGGATATACCTGCCGCAAGGGAGAACTATGACAGAGTAGCAGAAGAGTTAAGCAAGAAGGGATATGAGGTGTTTGCAATTTCAGCGGCAACCGGGGACGGTATTAAACCGCTTATGGATAGGGTCTTTAATCTGCTTGAAAGTATAAAAGATGTTGAAGAACCGGTTGAAGAAATCACAGATTTGATGTATCATATTAATACAGAAGATAAGCCATTTACTGTTAGAAAGGAAGACGGAGTATTTGTGGTGGAAGGTAAGCTGATTGAGCGGTTGCTTGCATCAGTTAACCTTGATGATAATGACTCTGTCAAGTACTTTCAAAAGGTACTTAGAAAGAGGGGTATCGTTGATGAGCTGAGAAAATTTGATGTCAAAGACGGTGATACAATAAGGATGCTGGATTTGGAGTTTGAATATTTTGAATGAAAAACTGGAGGTCAATTGTAGGAAATGAACTGCATGCATTGCGAAAATTGTAAACAGAACACCCCCACATATTTCTGCTTGGCAAGGAACGAAATTATTATTAACGATAGTTTTATCGCTAATACCGAAAAGAGCAGAAAGGGCTGGAAAAAGGGTGATCCTGGATACGAAACTCATCGACGTAAACTCAAGAAAGAAGTAGAAGTATAAGTATAACGGCAGACGTATGTCTGCCTTTTGAGCATCATGGAGTAACAGCATTTATGTAAATCGGGGGTGTATTTGTGAAAAGAAAAACTGTTGCGGTAATTAGCATATTGGTTATTTTGGCATTTCTGCTGACAATCATTGCTCCATTATTTCAATAATAGGAGTTGACATATTTATCTCATATGTTATAATTTTTAGAAATACATTTATTTCAAACATATGAATCAAGTAAATATTTAGTATGAAACATAAAGATATGGAGATTTTTGTGCAATGAATAATTTATTTGGAAAAGGAATAAGCGGAATATATTACTTTAGCTTTGACCTGGGCTATTATTATAGCGCTGGTTATTATGCATGCAAAAAAGAATATATTCCTTTTCTTAATGAGTTAGAAGAATTTAAGCACATATTGTAGGTAATATCTCTATATATGAAATTGTACCGGTTTAAATAAGGCTCATTTGAGCCTTATTTTTTATTATAAGGAGGGTAATTATGAATACTCAGCAGAGCTACAGGCTTTCAAACAGAATGTCCCATATGGATAACTCGGTGATACGGGTAGGAGATAAGGCCATTGGCGGAGGACGGCTGGCTGTAATAGCAGGTCCTTGCTCAGTGGAAAGCAAAGAACAGATATTGGAATTGGCGAAAAACGTGAAGGAGTGCGGGGCAGACTTTTTAAGAGGAGGTGCATTTAAACCAAGGTCTTCACCTTACAGCTTCCAGGGAATGAAACTTGAAGGACTTGAACTTTTGAAGCAAGCCGGGAAGGAAACCGGCCTTCCGATTGTCACGGAAATAATGTCAGCGGATATGATAGGAAGGTTCGTAGAAGATGTTGATGTTATACAGGTTGGAGCGAGAAACATGCAAAACTTTGAGCTGCTTAAGGAGCTCGGAAAGACCACAAAACCAATACTTTTAAAGCGCGGACTGTCTGCAACGGTAGATGAATTGCTTATGTCAGCAGAATATATCATGTCTGAGGGGAACAGCAATGTAATACTGTGTGAAAGAGGTATAAGAACCTTTGAAACCTATACAAGAAATACTTTGGACCTTAGTGCTGTTCTGGCAATCAAGAAACTCAGTCATTTGCCTGTTATAGTTGATCCAAGCCATGCGGCAGGCTTGTGGTGGATGGTTGAACCTCTTGCGAAGGCGGCGGTTGCTGTGGGAGCTGACGGAATTATGATAGAAGTTCACAACGATCCTGCAAATGCCAAGTGTGATGGACAACAATCCATTAAACCGGAACGGTTTAAGTCATTGATGGATGTTCTTAGGAAGGATATCAGTTAAATCTTACGATGATGGGAGGGATTAAATTGGAAGAGGGCGATTTTAGAAGTAATATTACAGTAGTCGGATTGGGGTTAATAGGCGGCTCCTTTGCCATGGCACTGAGGCAGTTCAATGTGGGAAGAATATTCGGCATAGACATTGATGAGAGCGTATTGAACAAAGCGGTCGCATGCGGAGTAATAGACGAGGGTGCTTCTAATGCCGATGAAATATTATGCAAGTCCGATATGGTAATAATAGCTTTATATCCACGGGATACAATCGAATTTATAAAGAATTATGCCGGATATTTCAGACCGGGAACCATAGTTACCGATACTTGCGGTATAAAACAGCCGATAATTGAAGCAGCAAAAAAAAGCTTGGGGTCAGATGTGGAGTTTGTTGGGGGACATCCAATGGCGGGGAATGAATTTCAAGGTTTTGAAGCCGCATCCCGGGATCTTTTTTTTGATACAAATTATATTATTACACCTCACGAAAGTAATAGCGAAAGTGGGATGGCAGTAATAGAAAAGCTGGCAGCTGCAATAGGCTGCAAGTGTGTGACCAGGATAGGGGCAGAGGTTCATGACCGCATGATATCCTTTACCAGCCAGCTTCCTCATATAGTTGCCATCTCATTCGCAAACCTTATGATGGGTGAGAAAGACATGAACCTTTTTACCGGACGCAGTTTCAAGGATGCCACCAGAGTGGCGGTATTGAATAAGGAACTTTGGACTCAAATTTTCAGGATGAATAATTTGAATATTATTGATAGAATAGAAGATATGGAGAATATGCTTCATAATTTAAAAAATGCTATAAATGCACAGGACGAAAGCTGCCTTCAAATCCTATTTGACAATGCAATTAAAGGGAAAAGGAAGATAATATAAATGAAAAACATTGCGGTTTCTATAAAAAGCAAGAATACAAAATATGAAATCCATATTGGGAAAAATACTCTGCAGGAGCTATATAAATATCTTGCACTGAGATATAAGGACAAAAATGCTGTAATAATTACCGATGATAATGTAAACAAGCTTTACGGAGCATCATTATGCAAGGGTATTGTCGAGGCAGGGCTGAACTGCAGGCGAATATCCTTCACCTCGGGCGAAAAAAGCAAATCGCTGCAAGTCCTTTCGGGAATATACGAGGAACTTTCCAGCTTCAACATAAACAGAGGAGACATTATTATTGCATTTGGCGGCGGGGTTGCAGGAGATTTGGCAGGGTTTGCCGCAGCTACCTATTTAAGGGGCATATCGTATATTCAACTTCCGACAACATTACTGGCACAAGTAGACAGCAGTGTAGGCGGTAAAACTGCAGTTGACCTGCCCGCGGGGAAAAACCTGGTAGGAAGCTTTTATCATCCTGAAATTGTATTTATCGATACTTTATTCCTGAATACACTGGGAGAGAGGTATTTGAGGGACGGCATGGCCGAGGTAATCAAATATGGATGCATAAAGGACAAGAGACTATTTGACAGGCTTTCGGATTATGAAGACCTGAAGCAATGTATTGAGGATATGGATGAATTGGTATACAAATGTTGTTTGATAAAAAGCGCAGTGGTGGAAGAAGATGAACTGGACAGAGGGGAAAGAATGCTTCTCAATTTCGGACATACCCTTGGTCATGCAATAGAACAATATTATAAATATGATAAGTATACCCATGGAGAAGCTGTCGCAATAGGCATGGCGGAAATTACAAAACAGAGTGAGAAGATGGGATTAACAGAAAAAGGTACAACAAAATCGCTGACAGAGGTTTTGAAGAAATATGGCCTTCCCTATGAAAGTCCCATTACAGATAAGAGATCACTGATTGAAGCTGTAAGACTGGATAAAAAATATTATGGAAATAGTATAAGCCTTGTTTTGTTAAATAAGCTGGGAACCGCCTTCATAAGGAATGTAAAGGACGAAGAGCTGGAGAACTTTCTAATTGTGTAGATCCAAGGAGGGTAAGGAATGAATGAAGTGACAATTTATCCCGGCAGTCTGACAGGAGAGGTTCTTATACCTGCTTCAAAAAGCATAAGCCATAGAGCGGTGATTTGTGCCGGACTTTCGGAAGGGATAAGTACGATAAACAATGTCGGAATATCACAGGATATTGAAGCAACTATCGAAGCTTTGAAAAGTCTCGGCATAGCGATTGAAAGAGCTGCTTTTTCACTGTGTATAAAGGGGAGTGCCGTATCTGAACTGAAAAGTTCCGGAATATACTGCCATGAGTCAGGTTCCACCTTAAGATTTATTATACCTATTGCAGCTTTGATGGGTAAACCCGTTGCTTTTTACGGAGAAGGGAGATTGGTTGAGAGACCTTTGGTGCCTTACTTCAATCTTTTTAATAAGCAAAGGATAAAGTTCAAGACCAACGATGGAAAGCTGCCGCTTCATATCAATGGCAGGCTGGTCCCGGGAGAGTTTCAATTAGAGGGGAATATCAGCTCTCAGTTTATCAGCGGCTTGATGTTTGCATTGCCGCTTTTAGAGGGGGATTCACAGATTACGATAACCACCGGTTTGGAGTCAAAGCCTTACATAGATTTGACACTAAAGGTTCTAAAGGATTTTTCAATAAATATAGAAAACCACGATTACAAGGCTTTTAACATAATAGGGCGTCAAAAGTACAGGGGGTTGGATTATACTGTTCCCGGAGACTTTTCTCAAGCCGCTTTTTGGCTGACAGCAGGAGCATTAGGCTCTGAGGTGACATGCAATGGTCTTAGTATGGATTCCCTTCAGGGGGACAAGTCTGTGCTGGACATAATTGGCGAAATGGGAGGCAGAACAGTAATAAAGGCTGATGCGGTCAGGGCGCTTCCGGCGGATACAAGAGGTACGGTTATTGATGTCTCTCAGTGTCCGGATTTGGTTCCTATATTGGCAGTACTGGGGGCACTGAGTAAGGGAAGGACTGAAATAGTAAATGCCGGTCGTCTGCGTTTGAAAGAATCCGACAGATTGAAAGCTGTAAGCAGCGAGCTTGACAAATTGGGAGCATATATTATGGAAACACAGGATGGCTTAGTTATTAACGGAAGAAAAAGTCTTAGGGGCGGAAGGGTAGACAGCTGGAATGACCATAGGATTGCAATGGCCTTGGCCATAGCAGCCACAAGGTGTGAAGAGCCGGTTATAATAAGCAATGCTTCCTGTGTGAAAAAGTCTTATCCTGATTTCTGGATACATTATAAAGCATTGGGGGGAAAGATCAATGAGCGGGATATGGGGTAACGGAATAAAAATATCAATATTCGGAGAATCCCACGGAAAAGCAATCGGAGTAAATATCGACGGCTTGAAGGCCGGAATCCTTCTGGACATTGATAAAATAAGAAGAGAAATGAAAAGGCGGGCTCCGGGAAACAATGAATATTCCACATCACGTAAGGAAGAAGATGAATTTGAAATATTAAGCGGCTATTTTGAGGGCAGAACTACAGGAACGCCTTTATGCGCAATAATATATAATACAAACAAAAAAACCGAAGATTATTCGGAGCTTGAGAACACAATGAGACCTTCCCACGGTGATTATACAGGTTATGTGAAATATGGCGGCTTCAATGACTATAGAGGCGGAGGACATTTTTCGGGGAGGCTCACTGCCCCGCTGGTTTTTGCGGGGGCGATATGCAAACAGCTTCTGGAAAGCAGGGGTATAGCCATAGGCAGTCACATAAGCCGCATAGGAGAAGAGGAAGAAGAACTTTTTAACCCTGTCAGTGTTGACTCAAGCACATTAAAGCTATTGGCAGGTAAGGCATTTCCCGTATTGA
>JAQVFD010000115.1 GCA_028697435.1 Clostridiaceae bacterium | reverse complement strand
CGCTCATTCCATAATAATCTTCAAAGGCATCAGAATATACTGCATAGTTAAATATAGGCATTATCCCCGTGAAAAACTCCATTACAGCAATCTCCTTCCCGGAATAGGGAAAAGCGACACCTTTACGCTCATATACTTTTTTGATATATTCCAATTCCGTCTCTATTATAAGGCTGCATCTTTTCAATAAGCCGGAGTGTCTTGAGTTGGCCTTCATTGACTCAGTAAGAGCAATTTTAATAAGATTTTTGTGTGAAAGCGCAAACTCCAAATTTTTCTCCATAAACGCCATAAACATGTCTTCTCTGTCCATATCAGGGTAATCAGATAAGGTTCGGCTCTGCACACTTTTACCGTCATCCATAAGCTTTTCAAAAAGCTCATCCAGAATTGCATCTTTGCTTTCAAAATAATAGTATATTAAAGCCTTATTTACACCTGCCTTTGATGCGATATCGTCTACCCTCGCTCCGTCAAAGCCGACTTCTGCAAAGATCTGCTCTGCTGCCTCCAATATTCTCTGTTTTGAGTTAATTGAATCCTTATTTGTCATGTTGCCTCCTATAATTGTTTACTAACCATTTAGTTAAATTATATATTTATTTCGCGTAGGTTTCAAGAGGAAAATTAGTTTTCTCAGAAAATTTAAGTTTTTAAAGCTATCGCACAACAGAAGAATAAAGGGTATCGCTAACTACTTATTAGTAGTTTTGCGATACCCCTTTGCAGCAATTTTGCGCTAATTATGCTTCTGCCATTTTCTTGTAGTTCTCGTACTTTTCCTTTGCTTCCTTCTCTGCTTTTGCAAAGAGCTCTTCTGCCTCTTCAGGGAAAGCACCGACTAAGGATGAATACCTTACCTGATTCATCAGGAAATCTCTGAAGCTTGCTTTAGGCTCCTTTGAGTCAAGTATGAAAGGATTCTTGCCTTCCTTCTTAAGTTCAGGATTATATCTCCACAGGTGCCAGTATCCTGCTTCAACAGCCTGAGCAGTGTTGGCCTGGGTTCTCCCCATGCCTTCCTTAAGTCCATGGTTGATACATGGTGCATAACAGATTATGAGTGACGGTCCGTCATACTTCTCAGCTTCCTGTATAACCTTCAGGAACTGATTCTTATCTGCTCCCATACCTACCTGTGCAACATATACGTATCCGTAAGTGGTTGCTATCATACCCAGGTCTTTCTTCTTAGTCTTCTTACCGGATGCCGCAAATTTAGCAACCGCTCCTACCGGTGTTGCCTTGGAGGACTGTCCGCCGGTATTGGAATATACTTCTGTATCGAATACCATTATATTTACATTTTCTCCGGATGCCAGTACATGGTCAAGTCCGCCGTAGCCTATATCATAGGCCCATCCGTCACCGCCGAGTATCCAGATGGATTTCTTTACAAGTTGGTCTTTCTTCTCTGCTATTTCAATGGCTATTTCTTTTGCCCTTCCGCTTAAAGCACTCATATTGTCAAGAAGCGGGAGTATTTTTTCAGTTGCCGCTTTACTTGCATCTGGATCTTCTTTGCCATCTAACCATGCTTTGTATGTGTCTTTATATTCCTTAGGCATATTCAGAGCCAAAGCCTCTGTCATTATATCAACAAGTTTAGCTCTTATTTGCTTAACGGCTACTGCCATACCAAATCCATATTCTGCATTGTCCTCAAAGAGGGAATTACCCCAGGACGGACCTCTTCCATTTGCGTCCTTGCAGTATGGAGTTGAAGGTGTAGAAGCACCCCAAATTGATGAACATCCTGTTGCATTTGCTATCATCATTCTTTCACCAAAGAGCTGCGTAACAACTTTGATATATGGAGTTTCTCCGCAACCTGCACATGCGCCGGAGAATTGGAGATACGGCTGTGCAAACTGGCTGCCTTTTATATTTGACTTTGTCATTAAATTATCTTTAACAGGTACAGTCATTGCAAAGTTCCAATTATCAATGCCTTTCTCTGTCTGACTTTCAAGAGGCTTCATTACAAGCGCTTTTTCTTTTGCCGGGCAAATATCTGCACAATTCCCACAGCCTGTGCAATCCAAGGGGCTTACCTGCATCCTGTAAGATACCCCTTCAAAACCTTTTCCTGACGCTTGTATTGTCTCAAATCCTGCAGGTGCTTTCTTCAATTCATTTTCAGCTGCAAGTACCGGTCTTATTGCCGCATGAGGACATACAAAGGAGCACTGATTGCACTGTATGCACTTTTCCTTCTGCCACTCAGGTACAAATACTGCTATTCCTCTCTTTTCGTATGCAGCAGTTCCCATTGGTAAGTGCCCGTCCGCATACTCAACGAATGTGCTTACAGGGAGTGAATCTCCTTCCTGTCTGTTCATAGGAATAAGTACATTCTTTATGAAATCAGGTGCATCTACTGCTGCTGCCGCTTCTTCTTTTGCACTGCTCCAGCTTGCCGGAACTGCAACTTTTTCAAGGGCATCGGTTCCTGCATCAACAGCTTTGTAGTTCATTTCAATAATCTTCTGGCCTTTCTTGCCATAAGTTGCTGCAAGAGACTCCTTGAGATACTTAACGGCATCTGCTATCGGAATAACATTGGCCAGCTTGAAGAATGCAGACTGCATTATCATGTTGATTCTGTTCCCAAGACCTATTTTTACTGCAATATCAGTAGCGTTGATAATATAGAAGTTTATTTTGTGGTCTGCAATATACTTTTTCATATTTGCAGGCAGATTCCCTTCAAGCTCATCCGCACTCCACTTGCAGTTCAATACGAAAGTACCGCCGTCTTTAAGTCCCTTTATTACATCATACTGATGAACATATCCCTGGTTGTGGCATGCTATGAAATCAGCCTTGTCAATAAGGTATGGGGATTTAATAGGCTTTTTGCCAAATCTGAGATGGGAAATGGTTACGCCACCGGACTTCTTGGAGTCATACGCAAAATAACCCTGAGCATAAAGATCAGTCTCATCACCTATAATCTTAATTGCACTCTTATTGGCTCCAACTGTACCGTCGGAACCCAGACCCCAGAACTTGCATCTTATTGTTCCTTCGGGAGCTGTATTGATATGTTCTCCTACTTCAAGGGAGAGGTTTGTAACATCGTCTACGATACCCAGGGTGAATCTGTCTTTTGGCTCAGCTGCCTTCAAATTATCAAATACAGCTTTAATCTGTGCCGGTGTAGTATCTTTAGAACCAAGTCCAAATCTTCCTCCAACTATCATTGGAGCATTTTTCTTGTTATAGAACATTGAACGAACGTCAAGATATAATGGTTCTCCTATTGATCCAACTTCTTTTGTTCTGTCAAGTACAGCAATCTTCTTTACTGTCTTTGGAATTACATCGAAGAAATATTTTTCTGAGAAAGGTCTGTAAAGGTGTACCTTTACAAGCCCTACCTTTTCACCTTTTGCCATTAAATAATCTACAGTTTCCTCAGTAACATCCGTTACAGAACCCATTGCAACAATAATGTTTTCAGCATCCGGAGCTCCATAATAGTTAAAGGGCTTGTACTCTCTGCCTGTAATTTTGCTTATTTCTGCCATATATTCTGCTACTATGTCAGGAACTGCGTCATAATACTTATTGGATGCTTCTCTTGCCTGGAAGTATATATCGGGATTCTGCGCTGTGCCTTTTGTTACCGGATGCTCCGGATTTAAAGCCTTGGCTCTGAAATCATTTAATGCTTCCTTATCAAGAAGCTTTTCAAGGTCCGCATAGTCCATAACTTCCACCTTCTGAATCTCGCTGGAAGTCCTGAAGCCGTCAAAGAAGTGTACAAACGGTACTTTTGATTTAATTGCGGCCAAGTGAGCAATACCGCCCAAGTCCATAATTTCCTGTACTGAACCGGTAGCAAGTAAAGCAAAGCCTGTTTGTCTTGTAGCCATTACGTCCTGATGGTCTCCAAATATTGAGAGTGCGTGACTTGCCAATGCACGGGCAGATACGTGGAATACGCCCGGAAGCAATTCTCCGGCAATCTTGTACATATTTGGTATCATAAGTAGCAATCCCTGTGATGCTGTAAAAGTTGTGGTTAATGCTCCTGCTGCGAGAGAACCGTGAACTGCTCCTGCAGCTCCTCCTTCTGACTGTAGCTCAACAACCTTCACCTGTTGGCCAAAAATGTTCTTAAGTCCGTGAGCGGACCACTCATCAACATTTTCTGCCATTGTAGATGACGGTGTAATCGGGTAAATTGCAGCAACCTCTGTAAACGCATAAGCTACATGCGAAGCTGCGGCATTGCCATCCATGGTTTTCATTGTTTTTGCCATAGCAAAACCCCCTATTATAATAATAATGTTAAATAAACATTTGCAAGTATTTTTTTACAAAACACCAATTATAGTATATTAAACATTAATTCCATTGTCAATTTAAAAGCACTAATACCGTTAAATAAATAACAATAACTGCTTTCACCTACATTTTCCAATAAGTGAAGGCAGTTAGCTATTTTTCAGTCAAATTTATAATTATGCGGCTCAATTTATTTTTATTTGCCCAGAGGACTTTTCTGAAATTATATATGCCGTGAAAAAGATTTAACATTGCAAAACAAGTTGAAGATTCTTATTTTGTGTTAAAGTAATGAATTTTTCACGACATATGGATACGGAATATGTTTCACACAATTTTAATTCAATGTAAAATGTTCAGTGTGAAACATATGGTTACATAATATATTGCAGAAACAAAAGCAATATTATACCCGGAATCCCCAAGAATCCTGCAATCAATGCTGTAATCGGATTTATCCCTATGGATAGGCCTGTAAGTCCGCTGAAAATGTTAATTGCAAATAGTGCAACAGCCCCTATAATACCGTTTATTACAAGCTTGACAATTATTTTGATAGGTAAGACCAGCAAAACACCTATGACATATACAGCACCTATTGCAAGAAAAACTGCCAATATTGAAAATACATCTATCTGCGGCAATTTTAACCCCCCTGTCAAATTCATCTATGCTTATTTATATTAAAGTTATTGTACTTTATTACTGCATTGTACAACTTTTCATATACTGTGACCCCGAAGCCCCGCCCTAATTCTGGTGTCTGGCGTCTGGAATCTGGTGTCTGGCGTCTATATATTTACCCTCAGTTGCTTATCCTTTGCAAGCTTTAACAAATAAACATATTGTGATTTAGCAGCTTCCATCCTGTATATTGCGTGGTCTACCAGCTCAGTGGCAGTTACACTGTCAAAGTAATTTTGTGCATCCAGCATCTCCTGCTTCGCAATAAATATCGTTCTTAACAGTTCTTCTCTTTCGTCTGGTTCTCCTGAGTCTTTCATATTATTCATTATATAGCCTATGAAATCATCTAATAGCTTCTGCTTTTTAGGTTCTCTGTCTGCCAGTTTCGTGGACATAAATAAACACCTCCGTTATTATTACTATTTTATCCAAATATTAGCAATAATATTCTGAGGTGTTATATTTTCATTACTAATCCAAGCTATACTTCTCTTCTGCCTTCAAGAGCTTTCATCAACGTTACTTCATCCGCATATTCAAGATCCCCTCCTACAGGTACACCATGGGCTATTCTGGTGACCTTGATCCCAATAGGTTTCAACAGCCTGGAAATATACATAGCTGTCGCTTCCCCTTCTATATTCGGATTGGTTGCCAGTATTATCTCCTTTATTTCGTTGTCAGCCACCCTCTGCAGAAGTTCCTTGATTCTAATCTCCTCCGGTCCAATGCCTTCCATAGGTGATATAGCACCGTTCAATACATGATACAAGCCTTTAAATTCTCTTGTCTTTTCCATTGCGACAACATCCTTCGGGTCCTCCACTACACATATCATACTACTGTCCCTCTTTGTATTGGAGCAGATATTACAGGTATCGGAATCCGTAATGTTACAGCATATCTTACAGTACCTTATGTTTCTTTTTGCATCGACTATAGAGGCGGAAAGCTTCTCTACATCCTCGGAGGGCATGTTAAGTATGTAGAATGCCAATCTTTGCGCCGTTTTATTGCCTATCCCCGGAAGTTTTGAAAGCTCATCTATAAGCTTAGCAATAGGAGTTGCATAAAAACTCATTAAAACAAACCTCCGGGAATATTGAGTCCCCCGGTTATCTTTCCCATCTCTTTGCTTATCATTTCATCTGCCTGCCTTAATGCTTCATTAACAGCAGCAGTGATAAGATCCTGAAGCATTTCCGCATCATCGGGATCTATTACTTCAGGTTTTATTGCTATTGATATTATTTCTTTCTTCCCACTCGCTACTACAGTTACAGCTCCTCCGCCGGCGCTGGCCTCAACTGTTCTCTGTTCCACTTCTTCCTGAAGCTTTGCCATTTCCTTCTGCATTTTCTGTACCTGCTTCATCATGTTATTCATATTCCCTCCCATTCCCGGGAATCCACCTTTACCCATTTAATATTCCTCCTCTTCTTCAACAACTTCAACTTTATCCATGCCTACAAACTCAATAGCAGCTTTTACTATATTGTCCTCTTCTTTATCAATGTCTTCACCTGCAATTATACACTTTACCTTAAGGGGCATCCCGAAATACTGAGATGCGGCTTCCTCTAACTCTGCCTTGTTTGCAGGCAGTTCAAGGGCCTCTTTGGAATAAACCCCTTCTTTTTCAAAAGACAGCACTATTATACCTGACTCTGCTTTAGCCAGCTTTGCCATGGCCAGATATGTTCTGAGTCTTATTTTCCCACGACCTTTTATTTCCTGAATAAAGTCTGACCACTTATTGATTATATCCGCACCATCCGGATTTAAGACAATGCTTTCCTTTACTTTTTCGACTGCTGCCTTTTCCTTTTTCACTGCTGTTTCTTTTTTCACTTCCACAGCCTTTAGGTTAAAACTGCCTTTCGAAATCAGTTCCTCCAGTTTTGAGAACCTGACAAGTATGCCCTCTAAGCTTTTTTCTTCCTCTACCCTGCACATTTTGACCAATGCAACCTCTAAGAGGATTCTG
>JAQVFD010000114.1 GCA_028697435.1 Clostridiaceae bacterium | reverse complement strand
TCTGGAAAAGTCAGGAGCGCTGCAGACGGGACATTTTCTTTTGACCTCAGGAAAGCACAGCAATAAATACATGCAATGTGCAAAGATTTTTCAGCATCCGGACA
The DNA here is from genome assembly GCA_028697435.1 of Clostridiaceae bacterium. Classification (GTDB taxonomy): domain Bacteria; phylum Bacillota; class Clostridia; order Lutisporales; family Lutisporaceae; genus BRH-c25. Next base: position 6,867 of record JAQVFD010000114.1, on the reverse strand, counting down.
TCAGTTCGGAGATATCAAAGGATCTGGCGGAAAAGTATGACAGCTATGAAATAGATATAGTAATAGGTCCCGCTGTGGGAGGAATAATACTTGCATATGAGGTGGCAAGACAATTGGAAGTAAGGGCTCTTTTTGCGGAAAGGGAAAACGGTGTCATGACTTTGAGAAGGGGTTTTGAGATAAAGCCCGGTTCAAGAGTTCTGGTGGTGGAGGATGTAATCACTACGGGGGGCTCGGTAAAAGAAGTTATTGATGTTGTGCGCTCTGCTGGAGGTGAAGTGGTGGGAGTAGCCGGTGTTGTGGACAGAAGCGGCGGAAAAGTCATATTTGACGTTCCTTTCAAAAGTGCAATAAAGATTGATATAGAAACCTTTGAACCGGAAGACTGTCCATTGTGTAAATCCGGCTCTGCGGCAATAAAACCCGGCAGCAGAAATATATAAGTTGTAAATTTACTGTAACTTTTCAATATTTTTTATAAAAATATTTGAATACTTAGAATTATTTAATTTTTAACAATATTATCCTGTAATGCTTAAAATAACTACATTCTTAGAGGTTTTTAATTTTTTAGAAATGTAATGATTCTGTAATAAGTTCTAAAAAATGCATAATGGATGTTGAATTTTTTGCAGAATCAGGGTATTATAATTATAATATAACATAAGGGAGGGTTAATTAATGACAGAAAAAAGAGAAAACTGGGGATCGAGGTTTGGATTTCTAATGGCAGCAGCAGGTTCGGCAGTAGGACTCGGTAATATTTGGAGATTCCCTTACCTGACAGGTGAAAACGGTGGTGGCGCATTTATTGTTATTTATTTATTCTGTGTATTTCTAATAGGGCTTTGTATAATGACCGCCGAGTTCGCTGTTGGTAGAAGAAGCGGTTTAGCGGCAGTTGGTGCGTACAAAAGCTATAGCAAGAATTGGACCTTTGCAGGCGCATTGGGAGTTCTCAGCGGATTCTTCATCATGGGGTTTTATCCGGTAGTTGGCGGATGGGCTCTGGCCTACATTGCTAAATCCTTTACAGGGCTTCTGGCTGTTCCCGAAGCAATAGGGGATGTCTTTGGCGCTTTTATAGGAGCACCTGCTGAACCATTAGTATGGATGATTATTTACTTGGTAATTAATGTACTTATAGTTGCAAGAGGTGTTGCCGGAGGAATTGAAAAAGCAGGTAAAATACTTATGCCTACGTTATTTGTACTTCTAATATTTATTATCTTTAGAAGTGTTACACTTCCGGGTTCCAGTGCAGGACTGGAGTTCTTGTTTAAACCCGACTTTTCCAAAGTTAACGGTCAAACCTTCCTGGCTGCGTTAGGGCAAGCATTCTTCTCACTCAGTCTTGGCATGGGCTGTATGATTACCTACGGAAGCTATCTGAATAAAGAAGAAAAACTGCCTAGCAATGCATTCATAGTGACTGCAATGGATACCGGTGTTGCGCTTATGGCAGGTGTTGCAATGTTCCCAGCTATGTTTGCATTCGGAATGGAACCGGCTGCAGGTCCTGGTCTTGTATTCGTCGTATTACCGACAGTTTTTGCTCAAATGGGTGCAGCAGGACCGATATTGTCAGGATTTTTCTTCCTGCTTTTGTGTATAGCAGCTCTTACATCATCGGTGTCCCTGCTGGAGGTTGTTGTTGCATATTTGATTGACCAGCATAAAATGCCAAGGAAGAAAGCTGTTTATATCAGCTCAGCAATTATGTCGGTAATGTGTATACTTTCTTCATTATCACTGGGAGTTATGTCGGGAGCTACATTCCTCGGAGTTGGTGCTTTTGACTTCTTCGATATTCTTACTGACAAGATATTCCTTGCAATCGGAGGAATGCTTCTTGCAATCTTTGTAGGTTGGTTCATGAAGAAGGAAGATCTTAAGGACGAGCTTACAAATGGTGGAACAGTAGAATTTGGATTGTTTGAAGTTTGGTATAACATAACAAAATACGTTATTCCTGTAGCAATTGCTATTGTTGCATTTGCAGGTATTACAGCAATACAGCAAAAAGGCTTGATGATATTCGGACTTTTGATTATCGCAGTGCTTGCAGTGTTCTCCAAGAAGCTGTAAATCAAATCAGTAATTATATAAAAAGTAGAGCTGTTGCATATGCAACAGCTCTACTTTTTCATACTGTTCATTTTTTCTTCATCAGGCGTGATATAAATTGTTGAATAATTTTCATAGATAACCATACCGGGCTTTGCACCATTAGGTTTTTTTACATTCTTTTTTATGGTGTAGTCTACCGGTACTTTAGAGGACATCCTGCTTCTGCTGTAATATGCCGCAAGGTTTGCAGCCTCTTTTATTGTGGCGTCATCTGTGTCCTTGCCCCGGGTCTTTATTATTACATGGGAACCGGGAATCTCTTTTGCATGAAGCCATATGTCCCGGTTATCGGCAAGCTTGAGAGTTAGGTAATCATTTTGAGTATTATTCTTGCCTACATATATCTCAAAGCCTGTGGAGGAAATGAAAAGCATAGGGCTGGAAGCTTTTTTTGTCTGTTTTCCTTTAATTGCTTTTCTTGATCTCAAGTAGCCCTGCTCCATAAGCTCCGTTCTGATTTCTTCCAGTTCCAACTCTTCGGTGCATTTATCCAGGTTGTCAAGCTGGGTTTCTAAGTACATTATCTCCTGCTTATTCTCTTCAATCTGAATATTAATTTTGTTTATAGCATTTTTGGACTTGTTATAGTGCTTGTAGTACCTCTGTGCATTTGCCGAAGGGGATATACGGGTATCCATTGAAATCTCAATGTATTCTGCATCGGGGGAGTAATAATTCTGAAGTCTGACTTTTTCTTCCCCCTTATCAAGGAAATAAATATTTGACATTATAAGGTCCCCATATATTTTATATTTCTCCGAATCGGAGGCTTCCTGAAGATCTCCGCTGAGCTTCTCAAGCTTTTTATAGCAGCGTTCCAGTCTGTTGGTGATAATTTTATGCATATCTCCGGACTTTTGCTTCATCCTGTCCTTTTGATCCTTCTCATGATAGAACCTTTCAACTGCTTCGCTCATTCCTTTGAATACCTGTTTATCCAGGTTCCCGTAAATCTCCAGATCAAAGCATGAGAAATCCAATGCTTTTCCATCCTTGTATACTATGTTTGGAATATAAGAGGCAGAAAGTACAGACTCCAGAAATTCAAAAAATGAGTTATATAGCGTTTCAATAAGTCCATAATCCAATTGCTTTAAATCCTTATCGACGTCAATACCGGCTCTTAAACAAATATCCCTTGCAACAACAGGGCTGATGCCGTTATACAAATTCATAAAATATTTTTCCGCTCTTATACTGCCGGGGGCATTTGCTATCCCTTCAATAAAGCTATCCTTCGAGGCTTTAAGGGGGTTTGTTTTATTACCGGAAGGAGGGTATTCATAATGCCCTCCGGGCAATATTTCCCTTACACTGCTTATTTCAAAGCTTATTCTTTTAATACTGTCAATAATCCTGCCGGTGGTTTTGTCAATAACAATTATATTACTGTGGCGTCCCATTATTTCTGCGATAAGGGTCTTATGTGTGCTGTAACCCAATTCGTCTGCTGAGTCTATATCTATTTCGATTATTCTTTCAAATTCCGGCTGTCTGACCGACACAATACGTCCTCCCAAAAGATGCTTTCTGAGCAGCATGCAGAAGGAAGGAGCAACTGCGGGATTGGATTTGTTCTCTTCTGTAAGGTGTACTCTGGGGTAGGTGGAGCTGGCACTTAACAAAAGCTTATAGCTGTCTCCGTAACCCCTGATATTTATTAACAGTTCATCCTTTTCAGGCTGATATACTTTATCAATTTTTCCGTTAAGCAGTTTATCCTGCAGCTCGTGCACAATTGAGCTGACCACTGAACCGTCAAAAGGCATAAAATCACTCCTACTATATTACTGAAATTATTATATCACTTGAACCGCTTATTTACTATTATCATTATAAAGATCGTAAAGATACCAGACGCCAGTACTCTAGTATCCCTTCGGAGCATTACCATAACTCTCGTGTCTCGTATCTCGTGTCTCGTGTCTGAAATGTGTTACCCGTTCCCTTCCCCCGTCCTCTGCCGATAATTAATGAAATTATCAGAAAACGGGAGATATATCAAGAGAATCAAAAGAATTAAAATTTTTTAGAATGAAATATGTTTAATATTAAATATATATGCTATAATATCCGTAAATGCACAAGGACGGAAGGATGATGAATTTGATAAAGAGCATGACGGGCTTTGGAAGGGGAGAATTCAGTAAAGGTACCAGTACTTTTTCCGTCGACGTTAGGTCGGTAAACCACAGATATTGTGATGTGTCTGTCAGAATGCCAAGGTCAATGTCTGTATTGGAGGAGAAGGTTAGGGAATTCGTAAGCGAAAAGATCAGCAGGGGAAAGGTCGATGTGTACATAAACTACAGCAGCTTTGGGCAGAACGCGCAGGTAAAGCTTGATACCAACCTTGCAAAGGCATATGTTGATTCGCTCAATACACTGAAAAAGATGTTTGAAATACATGACGATATAAATTTATCACTTCTTACACGGTTTCCCGATATTATGACACTGGAGACTGTTGAGCAGGATATGGAAGAGCTATGGCTGATTCTAAAAGAAGCACTGGAGATGGCATTTAATGCATTGGTAGAAATGAGAAACCGTGAGGGCGAAAGACTAAAAAATGACCTTCTGGAAAAAGTTGTCCTTGTAAAAGGTTTTGCTGAAAAAATAGAGGAAAAATCATCTGGTATAGTTGATGAATATAAGAATAAGCTATATGATAGAATAAAAGAATTGACAAAGGATATTCCCATTGACGAAAACAGGCTTCTTACAGAAGTTGCGGTTTTTGCGGACAAAGCAAGTATTGATGAAGAGATAGTAAGACTCGGGAGCCATATGGACCAGCTTAAAAAAGCACTTAACTTCAATGGACCCGTCGGGAAAAAACTGGATTTCATAATTCAGGAGATGAACAGGGAAGTAAACACCATTGGTTCGAAAATTTCAGATTTGGACATATTGAATAGTGTTATCAGCATAAAGACTGAAATTGAAAAAATAAGAGAACAAGTGCAAAATATAGAATAAATGGAGGGTTAAAATGGGAATTAAGCTTATAAACATAGGGTTCGGAAATATTGTATCGGCTAACAGACTGGTTGCTATAGTTAGTCCGGAATCGGCTCCGATAAAAAGGATAATTCAGGAAGCAAGAGACAGGGGTATGCTTATTGATGCTACATACGGAAGAAGAACAAGAGCTGTTATAATTACCGACAGCGATCATATTATTCTTTCGGCAGTGCAGCCTGAGACTGTGGCACACAGGCTTGTAGGTCGTGAAGCGGAAGACAGTGAAGAGGTTGTTACAGCGGAATAAAGAAGGGTCGGATGATATGAAGAACAAGGGTCTGCTAATTGTTATTTCAGGACCTTCAGGTGCGGGAAAAGGTACAGTGTGCAGGGAACTGCTCCGGAGTTTCAATAAAAATCTTGAACTCTCTATTTCAGTTACAACCAGAAAACCAAGAGTTGGAGAAACTGAAGGGGTTAATTACTTTTTCAGGGACAAGGATGAGTTTGCCAGAATGGTTGAGGACGGAGAGTTTATTGAATACGCAAAGGTACATGATAATTTTTATGGGACCCCCAAAAATTATGTCATGAGCAAGCTTGAAGACGGAAAGGATGTAATACTGGAAATAGATATGCAGGGAGGAATGAAAGTTAAGCATGTTTTCCATGAGGCTATTTCTATTTATATTATTCCGCCTACCTTTGCAGAACTGAAGAAGAGGATAGAAGGACGCGGGACAGAAACAGAAAAAGATATTTGTAAAAGATTAAAAAATGCTTATGAGGAATTGGGACATGTGAATAATTACGATTATGTAGTAGTAAATGATGATATAAAGAATGCAGCAAAAAAAATTAACTGTATTCTTACTGCTGAGAAATGCAGGTTATCAAGAAGCAATATTGATTTTGATAAATTCAGGGAGGGATAAAATGATATATCCTACTTTAATACCACTATTAGACAAGGTTGATAGCAAATATACGCTGGTGGTTGCTGTTGCAAAGAGAGCCAGGCAACTGGTAGACGGTCAGCCTAAGCTTACAAATGTAAATTCTAATAAACCGGTAACAATAGCAATAAATGAAATATTTGAAGGTAAGATTGTTTACGGAAAAAACATACCGGTTAAACCATCGGAGGAATAAAATGCTTAGGGGAAAGAAAATTGTTCTCGGTGTATCGGGCGGAATTGCAGCATATAAAGCCTGTGAGCTTGTAAGCAGGCTTAAGAAGCAGAATGCGGAAGTACATGTCATTATGACTGCTTCAGCTGTTAAATTTGTTACTCCCCTTACATTTCAGTCCCTATCATTGAATCAGGTGATTGTCGACATGTTTGATGCACCGAACTATTGGGAAATAGAGCATATATCTCTTGCTAAACTGGCAGATGCAATTGTTGTTGCTCCGGCAACCGCCAATATTATCGGGAAGTTGGCAAACGGTATTGCAGATGACATGCTTTCAACGACTATTATGGCCACTAAAGCAAAAGTTATATTAGCTCCGGCTATGAATACCAATATGTATGAAAATCCTGTTTTCCAAAGGAATTTAAAGCTTATTTCGGAATTGGGATATGTTATGGTTCCGCCTGAGGAAGGGCGCCTTGCCTGCGGTGACGTCGGAAAAGGAAAAATGTCTGATCCCGCTGTCATAGAGAAAGCGATTATTGATTTGCTGAATCCCAGGCAGGATATGAAAGGCAAAACTGTTCTTGTGACTGCGGGACCCACAAGAGAGGCTATTGACCCTGTAAGATT
>JAQVFD010000113.1 GCA_028697435.1 Clostridiaceae bacterium | reverse complement strand
AGGATATTTTGATTCGTGCCTTGAAGGATGTAGTCAGGCAAATTGATTTAGAGAATAAAAAAATCATGGTAGAAATGCCAGAAGGTTTGATATAAATGAGGATAGATATTTTGACTCTTTTCCCCGAGATGTTTGAGGCTGTATTAAAAGAGAGTATAATTGGAAGAGCGGTTGAAAAACAGCTTTTTGAGCTTAAATTTCATAACATAAGGGATTATTCGGATAACAAGCATAAAAAGGTGGATGATTATCCCTATGGAGGCGGACTGGGAATGATAATGCAGTGCCAGCCGATATTTGACGCAGTTGAAGCAATAAAAGCAGAGATAGGGGAGAAGCCTCACATTGTACTTATGAGTCCTCAGGGGAGAACCTTTGACCAGTCCAAAGCCGAGGAACTCAGCTGCTATAAGAATATTACAATTATATGTGGTCATTATGAAGGTATAGATGAGAGAGTGACGGAAGCACTTGTGGATGAGGAGATTTCCATAGGGGATTTTGTTCTTACCGGTGGTGAAATTGCAGCTATGGCAGTGGTAGACGCAACTTGCAGACTAATTCCGGGAGTACTTAAGGAAGATGCTTCTTATACCGTTGAATCTTTTAATGAAGGACTGCTGGAGTATCCTCAATACACAAGGCCACCTGAATTTAAGGGCATGCCGGTTCCGGAGGTACTGCTGTCAGGTCATCATGACAATATAGAAAAATGGAGAAGATACCAAGCTTTGAAAAGAACTTATGAAAGAAGACCGGATTTGCTTGATCATGCCGAAATGTCGAAAGAGGATCTGAAAGTCTTGGATAAGATAAAAGAGGAATGCAAATAATTTATTTAAGTTCTTGCATCAAGGCTTGTCATATGATATACTTTGTAAGGTATTACGGGCGTTCCGCTGTCAATGAAGTTGTACATGAACGTCTATGATGGAAGGAGGGACATTGTGATGGATTTGATTAAGGTTATAGAAAGCGAACAGCTTAGAAATGATATACCTGATTTTAACGTTGGAGATACTGTGAAAGTGCACGTTAAGGTTAAAGAAGGAGCCAGGGAAAGAATTCAGGTGTACGAAGGTGTAGTTATGAAAAGGCAGGGCGGCGGATTGTCAGAGACCTTTACCGTAAGAAGGATTTCATATGGTGTAGGTGTTGAAAGAACATTCCCAGTACACTCACCTAAATTGGACAGGATTGAAGTAGTTAGAAGAGGTAAGGTTAGAAGAGCCAAGATCAACTACTTGAGAGGCAGAATAGGTAAGAAAGCTAAGATTAAAGAAATAAGATAAAAGGGGCTTAATAGCCCTTTTTGTTTTGTAGGGGAAGCCAATAAGGAGTGTGATACATATGAACATTCAATGGTATCCGGGGCATATGGTCAAAGCTAAGAGAAAGATAGCTGAGGAACTGAAACTGGTTGATGTCGTTATAGAGCTTTTGGATGCAAGGATACCCATAAGCAGCAGGAACCCCGAAGTAGATGAAATTGTCGGAAATAAGAAGAGAATCATAGTACTGAATAAAAGCGATTTGGCAGATCCTTCGGTGAATGCAAAGTGGGTGAATTATTTTAATAGGGAAAACACAAAAGCTATATTGGTAAACTCTATGAAAGGCAGTGGGCTTAAGGATGTGCTGTCTGCTTCAAAACAGCTTATGAAAGAGAAGCTTGACAGACTGAGGAGCAAGGGTATGCTCCTTAAGACCACAAGGGCTCTCATAATAGGTATACCGAATGTCGGAAAGTCCACATTCATAAATAAGCTTGCAGGAAGAAGCGCAGCTCAGACAGGAGACAGACCGGGTGTAACAAAATCAAAACAATGGATAAAAGTGAGCCCTGAACTTGAATTGCTGGACACACCGGGAATCCTTTGGCCAAAATTTGAAGATAAAAGGGCCGGAATGTATCTTGCTTTTACCGGGGCAATTAAGGATGAGATTTTGGATGTCAATGAATTGGCTATTAACCTGCTGCAGGTATTGGCGGAGAAATTCCCGGAGAAGCTGAAAGGCAGATATAAGCTGGAGGAAATACCGGCAGATATGACTACTAATATGCTGCTGGAGACAATAGGAAGAAAAAGAGGCTGCATAATAGCAGGGGGAGAAGTTGATATGCTGAGGGCTTCCGTAATGCTCCTGGATGAGTTCCGTGGAGGGAAGATAGGGGCTATTACATTAGAGTCTCCAGAGGACTATCAATAAAAATGGCGATAAGCGGCGCATTTCGTCTTGCACGTCTTGTCTTGCTTGCTTCTAGCCATTTTTAAGAATAGACAAATAGCCGCCGCTCTTAGTTGAAAAGAGTGGCGGTTATTTTTTAATTCGAGAATAAAAAATTATCAGTAGGATAAGATACATGATGTACACTATTGACATGATGTAAACATAGAATTATAATAAAGGTAGGTAAATATAATATGGAAAATAATAATGGCAAACAGAATAGAGATATAAACAATTATGAAAATTGTGAGGAAACTAAAATTATAAAGGAGGGTAGTCAAGGAGGTTATAAAGGCGAGTCGAAGTCTTTAGTTAAAGGAGGGTGTATGAACATGGAAAACATAGGGGGTATGAAAATAATAGGTCTTAAAGACCTTAGAAACAATATATCAGACATAATCTTTAAGGTTATAAACAACTTTCAGGTTGTTTTAACCGGTAATGTGAAAAAGGGAGGTCCGACAGTATCAATTATATCAACAGACCTGTTAGAAGATATATTAGAAAAATACGAGTTTAATCCTGAAATAACATTTGATAAAGAAACGAAGCAGCACGAAATTTGTTTAAAAGAAATAAATGCATTTGGTAGTGGGGATACAAAGGAAGAAGCTACAAGAATTATTTTGGATAACATAATGGCATTAACGGAAGACTTTTTTGAAGATATAGAGCTTTACATGAGAATTGATCCCCCAAAAAAGCAATATCCATACTTTATGCGGATTAGCCATTGCAAAACAGAATCAGAGTTATTAGAGGTGTTGAACTTAGTCTAGTAAACGGGGTGGCAATATTGACAACGAGTTTTCGCGACCTTGAAAGGGTGTGCAAAGCCTTGGGTTTAAAGGGTATCCCGAAAACAAACGGTATCTTATGGAAGGGCTTTGTGAAAGGCAGGTTTGTTAGAATAATGATACACAAACATAGCGGTGGTAAAGATGTACCAACAGGAACGTTCAACTGTTATTTAAAAGAATTAGGTTTTAGCATCGCACAAGAATACAATGAATTCTTAAATAGTATATAAGTTATGTTTAGGGGCGCCCAATGGGAGTCCCTAAAATAATATAATAGGGGTGAATATATGCTGGAAGTCGTATTTAGTGATAGCGCAAAAGGTGCAATGAAAATGGCAAAAAACTATAACAAATATAATATGCTTAGCGGTGCTATCGGATATATAGGTAAAGGCAAGAAACTATCAAAAATAGAATTGAAAAGTCAGTTTGAAGGTGAAGCCCTTGGAGGAAATTCCAAGGATGTTGTCTGCATCGGATTTAACTTGGATATAGGTGATATTGCCCGCGGAATTGACAGTGAAGCCCGCAAAAATGTATTTCTCAAGGTATTAGGATCTGTTACCTTTGAGGATAACGAAATAGAACAATATTTTAACTCTCAGCTTGAAGACCTTGAAAAATTACTTACCGCCGCGAGAAACGGAGAAGCAATACGGGTTTGGAGAAGTAATACACCATTTTCGGCTTGTGCTTTTGCTTTTCTCTGTGACACATTGAGAAACATTGAATGCAAAATCAGTACTATTACACTGCCTGAGTATTGGGAAATCTCTGATAACACGATACAATCCTACACTGATTGGGCAGAGATTTCACCGGGTCAGTATTATAGATTCTTATCCTTGGAATACGAGATAACTAATAATGAAAAACGCATGCAAAGCACTCTTTGGAATGAACTGAGAGCTGAGAATGCACCATTGCGGGCATTGGTCAATGGTAAACTGATTTCTGTTCCTGAAGATTTTTATGACCATATTATTATTAAAAATATTCCTGAGCAAGAATTTGTTATGGCTAAGCTTATTGGGGCTATTTTAGGGAAGCATCCTTTGGGAGTTGGAGATGGCTGGTATGCCTTGCGTATCAAAAAGATGATAGCTGATGGTATACTGGAAATTGTCGGAGATAAGGATGCATCTCATCCGTATGGAAAAATATTAAAGAAAGCAAATCTTTAAGATACATAGACTCTACGGAGCGTTTATTGAATTATAGTCCGTCTGCGAGTATTCTTAATAAATGGAGGTGGCATTATGGATTGTATTAAGGTTGGAAGGCTGATATTTGCTTTGCGAAAAGAAAAGGGTATGACACAAAAACAGCTTGCCGACTCTATGAATATCAGTGACAAGACCATTTCAAAATGGGAACGTGGGTTGGGATGCCCTGATATTTCAATTCTTCGTGAACTCTCCGAAGTACTAAACGTAAACATTGAAAAAATACTATTGGGGGATTTGGAACCTAATAATGCAGATGGAGGGAATATGAAAAGAATCAAATTTTATATGTGTCCCAATTGCGGAAATACACTAACCTCTACAGGGGAGTCTGATGTCTCTTGCTGTGGACGAAAACTGGCGCCGCTTATCCCAAAACCGATTGAGAATACTCACAAGATTACGGTGGAAGAGATAGAGAATGATTATTACATCACATTTGATCATGAGATGACCAAAACGCATTACATCAATTTTATAGCCTATGTTGCATACGACAGAGTACTCTTTGTCAAGTTGTACCCGGAACAAGGCAGCGAAGTACGTTTTCCCAAAATGAATCGCGGAAAGATTTATTTGTGCTGCAATCAGCACGGATTATGGGTGAATGAGTGATTTCAATCATTTTAAATGGGGCTGCGCACTGGCGGTTAATTAATCGCTAATGCGATAGCCCCATTTGTATTTTAACGAGAATAATTGCCTGATTTGGCTTCAATTTAATCTTATCAATAGTTGTGGGTTCGGGTATTAAGTCATTATCTTCTTCCATTCCATATAAATGCAGTGCCAAAGCTTCTTTTGCATTGTGCATTGCTTCATCGATATCAGATGCACAGGGCATACAACCCGGTAAATCAGGAAACATTATGGAAATTCCATCTTCCGCATAGTTAAAAACTGCAGGATAAATAGAGTAAATGCCAGGCTCAGAGGTTATTAGGTTATTATTCTTATCGATTATAGTAACCCAATAACCTTTGCACCTGGCACACAAATGCACAAATGCATTTCTAAGAGTTATACGAAATCGCGCGCGGTATAGCCCAAATCATGTGGTGTGCTTATTTGGAGAAAGTTTGAAGTATAAATGATAACATATATATGTTATAATGTAATTATTACCCATTAAGTTTGGATAGAGGATGGATGAATTATGAGGAAAAACCGAATAATAACAGTAATGATATTGTTAATGGTGTTTATATTTTTTATAACATTTATTTCTTTTTTAACAAATGTAATTATTATAGACAATAGCATTTACTATGTTTTTATGCATATGGTTTTTCTTGTGATTCTTGGGATTTGTTTTTTTCCATTTAGTAAAATTATTCTTTTTACGCATAAGCTAGAATAAAAGTCTCCTTTTACTGTACAAAAAATATAGTAAGGGAGATATATTAATGAATAAAAAGGCATTGAATGTCGGCTACTGGTCAGCAGTTATAGCTGTGATAGCTTTTGCTGCGTATACCATTTGTTTTATTGCAATTCTGCTCGTAAATCCTGTATTTATATGGACAAACTTTGAAACCTATGTAAAGGCAGTTCAAACTACTAATCAAACCTTTAAGCATATTGCCATGCTTTTGATGATTCTTTATGGTGCATGCTTTGTTATTCAGCTCTGCAGCATTGAGGAAATTACCGAATTATCAAAGAAGTACTATGCTAAGATAGCAGAACTTTTTGGTATAGGTTTTTTTGCATTGATAGGTATAAATTACTTTATTCAAATAAGTGTGGTGCGAATGCAAATTAAATCTGGTCAAACAAATGGACTTGAACAGTTTATCCAAGCAAACCCCATTTCTGGAATAGCTGCTATCAATATGCTTGGGTGGACGATTTTTTTCGGACTATCGTGTATTTTTGTGGCATGGGCATTTGGTAATACCAAGATTGAGAGAATAATTAAGTACGCGTTCTTATCAAATGGTATTATGATGCTAACTAGTGCCATTGGTTATCTATTTGATATAGTTATTATTGTATTTCTGTTCATGAATATAGGAATGGGTGTTACTATTTTAACGGCTACAATATATTTATCTAAACTGTTTAGGAATATTCAAGATCAGAATATCGTATAAAATGGAGATCTTTAGAGGGGCTGACGTTCTGCCAGCCTCTGAACTTCGAAGGCGCGTGACTTCGTATAACAATGCCCTAACTTAGCGGCACTGAAAGGCAAGATCTCTGCGGGCAAGCCGTGCCTTGGGTTGCCGGCTGTATTTGCTTTGGAGAAGGGCAGCAACCACACCCCTTCACCGGGAGCGAAGCTCCGCCTGGAGGACAGGCTCTGTAAGTCCGGTTCAGTGATGTCGTGAGTGCGGAACCGTTATCTGACATATGGTGCTGATTGGTTATATAAGAAGGAATGTTTCTATATTGCGTATCAACTAAAAAATGCGAAGTAAAGTTGATTTATATGTATACTATATGAGAAATGGAGATGAGAAAAACGACTATTAGAATAGCAAAGCTATCTGACATAAATGTTATATATGATTTGATTTGTGATATGGAAAATACAATATTGGATTATGAAAAATTTCAAGAGGTTCTTAAAAAATATCTTGAAGATGATAGGTATTTGTGTTTTGTGGCGGAACATAGCGGAACTGTCATTGGCTGTTTAAATCTTCGGATAGAGTATCAACTTCATCATACAGCAAAAATTGCAGAAATTCTAGAATTGGCGGTAATAGATAAATACCGTTCTAAAGGAGTAGGGAAGGAACTT